>JAFZUB010000063.1 GCA_017618515.1 Bacteroidaceae bacterium | reverse complement strand
CTGGCAGTTTGCCGTCGATAGTCTTATGCCTAAGCCTGGCGCCAAGGGCCCTGAACTGAATCTTAGGGCATTGCTGCTACGCGATATGGCCGTTACCTATGATGTGCTCGACCAACCCCGCAGCGACAGTCGCTTTGACAGAAACCATATTGATGTAGAACGCCTTAATGCCAGCCTCGTCTTAAGGAGCCTCGAGAAAGACAATCAATCTGTACGTATTAGAAACATGGAGATGCGCCTGCGCAATGGCATGGGCATAGAGGAACTTCGTGGCACCATTGAGGCATCAGGCAATGGTCGATACACAGCCGATATACCTTCGCTCGAATTACGCCTTGGTAACAATGTGCTACTCCGCTCTAAAATTAGCGCCAAGTTATCTGTGCCTGAGAATAATGCTTTCGCTGTAGAGGAACTACAATCACAGTCGATGCTTACTGCAGGCCAATATTACTACGACATCAATCTCTCTGCCACACATTCCAATGACGGCAGCGCGCGCCCCATATTCGCCGACATAGACATTGCCTGCAATAGGGGAGAGGTTGCTAAAGTCAAGCTCCATAGTGGCCTCGATCCACGAGAATCCGTCGATGCCGACTACAGCCTCCATCTGAGCCGCGACGAGGTGGAAGGTGTGCTTAGCGCTTTTGGAGCCAGTATGCCTGACCATCCATTGCTCACCCTTATAGACAACATAGACCAGAGCGGGCATCTGGACATCAACCACAGCAAAATCATTTACAGCGGCACTACCAAGAGCAATCTCTGCGACCTCACCGCCGATGTGGAGGTCCGTGGCAATGCTGTGCAGTATGATATCCGCGACCTCTCGCTCCGCACAGAGAGCGGCAATGCAGAAAACTGCGCCTTAAGTGGCAATCTCACTCTCGGTCCCGGAAACACCATCAGCGACGCTATTGCTAAGGCTACCATCGGCAGTGCAACCTACGGCGGATATCAGCTTAGCAATATCGACGTTTCTGGTCAAATACATGGTGGTGACATTGTTGCCCAGCTCAGCATAAATGATTCACAGCTCAGACTCACTGCCAATGGTCAGCGCACTGCCGGCGGCAGCCTTGACCTCTCAGGGCAAACCACCGTGATGCAAGGTCAGCTTGCCACCCTCGGCAACATCGATTTCCAGTATAAGAGCGATAACCACGGCCACCACGCCACCATCGAAGGCGATGGACTCTCTGCCATCCTTAATGGCAATATGCTCCCCAGCCAGACGATAGCCGCAGTGGAGCAACAAGTCACTCGCCACCTACCGGAAATACGCCCCATTTTCGCCCATCTCGGCACCGCAAGGCAGAGCCTTACCATGGTAGAAAATGCCCTTATGCCTAATGCCACAGAAGCCTCTGAAGCCCCTCATGAGAATTTCAAGTTCAATTTTAACAACGAGGCTTTACTCTCTGACATACTGCAAGATGAAGTAGAATTATCAAAGCCAATAGAAGTGCTGGGCTATGTTAATGGTAGCGATCAGCGTTCCACGCTCACTGTCTC
Source organism: Bacteroidaceae bacterium (assembly GCA_017618515.1). The sequence goes on along the minus strand of JAFZUB010000063.1, from coordinate 4,392 downwards.
TGCGCCTGCCTTTGCGATAGGTGGCAATCGCTACGACCTCACTAGTGTCTACCTCAACAACAGCAGTGACTCGCTGGGCGGCTCGCTCATGACCACCAAATACTTCGGCACAATGCCAGTAAGAATAGAGACACATTTCGCCGGGCGTGACGACAAAATATTTTCCGAGATGCTATGGCGCAACACTGCCAGCCGCACCACCTACGGCACACTCCGCACTGAGACACAGCTGCGCCATGCTGCCCACGGCGGCATAGAGAGCGTCACTCAGGTGCTGCCTGCTACCCTTTACATCTCCGACACACCGTGGCAGGTGTCGCCCGCCACCATAGAATACGGCAAAAATCTCCTGCGCATCAGTGATCTCGCTGTGTCGCGCGGACAGCAGTATCTCAGAATCAACACAGATATCTTCGACGACAAAAAAGACCTTCAGGTGCAGCTTAACGACGTTGAGGTAGCATATTTGCTCGGCCTCACCAACTTCAAGCCCGTGGAGTTTGGCGGCAAAGCCAGCGGCATAATACGCAACAGCGCTGACGATCCGGACCATAAGTTGGAGGGAGACCTTGTCGTACGCGACTTCCTCTTCAATGGCGCACCGCTTGGGGTGTTGAATGCCAGCGCGAATTTCGACATTCCCGGCAGTCGCCTTACCATCAAAGCCAAGGCACAGGCGGCGCCCGACGACTCTACACTCATTGACGGACTTGTGATGCTCCGCGACAAAAACATTGACTTCCACTTCCAGTCCGAGAAGACCAACCTGCAATTTCTTAATAAATATGTAGGACGTTTCATCGACGACCTCGAAGGTACCACCACCGGCCATTTCCACCTCTTCGGCAGTTTTAAATACGTGCAAATGGAGGCCGACGAAGTCATCAACTATCTTAAACTACGCCCCAAGATGCTCGGTGCTCTATACACCGCGGAGGCCCAGCCGTTTCATATTCGCCCCGACACCATCGACTTCAATGGCTTTGTGCTGCGCGACACTTACGGCAACAATGCTACTGTACAAGGCAGCGTCAATCACCACTACCTCTTCGCCTTTAACTACGACCTCAACTTCGCCCTCAACAATATCCTTACCATCAACTGGCAGGAGCAACCGTCGCGTTCTTTCTGGGGCACCGTGGCTGCCGACGGCAACATCAATCTGCACGGCACGACCCGAGATGTGTACATCACCGGCGAACTGACTGCAGTGGGGGAGGAGGGTAGTTCAGCCCTTTACTACAACTCCAATGCTGCGGGCGGTGATGAGAACCGCGACTTCGTTCGCTTCACCCCGACGCCTGCCCAACTGGCAGAGGCTAGAGCTAAGAGTGAAGATTCCAATGCTGCCACACCTTCTAGCGGTGGCGATGTAAATATTGACTTGAAGATTAATGCCACGCCTGATGCCACGCTCAACATAGTCACCGACCCCATTACCCGCGATTATATGAGTCTGCGCGGCAGCGGTCCACTGCAACTCAACTACTACAACAAAGGACGCTTCCAACTCAACGGCCTATACACCGTCAACAACGGCAAATACAAACTTACCATCAAAGACATCATACAGAAGAACTTCGATATACAGCAGGGCGGCTATCTGCGCTTCAACGGCACTCCATCAGAGGCCGACATCAACCTCAAGGGTGTGCACCGCGTCAACAGCGTGTCGCTCAGCGACCTCAACGTTGGCGCCTCACAGACCAACAGTACAATAGGCGTTGACTGTATCCTCAATTTTACCGGCAAGGCCGCCGAGCCTAAGGTGTCATTCGACATCGACTTCCCCCGCGCCAACCAAGACGAGGCAACCCTGCTCAAGCGATACATCCTCACTGAGGAAGACCGCAACATGCAGGCCGTCTATCTGCTTAGCATCGGACGTTTCTACACCTACAACTACAACGATTTCTCCTCCAACACAGGAGGCCAAAACCAGTCCACGGTAGCCATGACCTCGCTGCTTGCCGGCACCCTCAGCGGCCAAATTAACAACATACTGCAGGACGCTTTCCGTGTCACAAACTGGAGCGTAGGCACCAGTATAGCGGCAGGCCGCATGGGCTTCAACGACATGGAGGTGCAGGGCAGCCTGTCGGGCAAGATGTTTAACAATCGCCTCCTCTTCAATGGCAACATCGGCTATCGCGACCAAATCACCACTTACAGCAACAATCTCGTTGGCGACTTCAACCTGCAGTGGCTCCTCAACAAGTCTGGCACCATCAGCCTCAAGGCTTACAGTGAGACCAACGACCGCTACTTCACCAAATCATCGCTCACCACACAGGGTGGTGGCATTCTTTTCCAGAAAGACTTTCGTAAGCTACGCGATTTCTTTAAGAAGTAAAGTCCAAATGGCAAAAAATACTAAAAGGCAACACCAATTTCATAATAAACCTTAAAAGGCTTTGCCACACGGAAAAAAATGCCTACCTTCGCGGCGTGTTAAAAAGAAGACCCCCGAAAATCGGGCGGTTATCAAATAAAAAGGGAACATTTCCGTTTATAATAAAAAGGCACAAACTTAGATTATGAAGATATTCAAAACATTATTCCTCTGCGCCATAATGGCCATCGGCATGACCACCATCGCAAATGCACAGGACCTTATGGCAAGAGAAGCAAAAGCTGACTTCCAACTTAAGTCATCCAACATTGTATCAAAGATTATCAACCAGGCCAAAATGAACGAAGAGGTCAACTACGCCAAGAATATCTACGGCAACAGTTGGAACAATGACGGCGTAAACGTATATAAAGGCATGGCACGCCCAGAGGAGCTCGTTATCAACCTCAAGGATTTCAGCATGCCCATCAAGAGCCGCATCGTTACCTCCAATTTTGGCTACCGCGCCCGTTTCCGCCGCAATCACTACGGCACCGACATCAACGGCTGCACTGGCGACACCATATATGCCGCGTTTGCAGGCAAGGTGCGCGTACGCAAATATGATGCCAAGGGCTTCGGCTACTATATCGTTCTCCGCCACAACAACGGCCTCGAGACTGTATACGGCCACTTGTCAAAGCAGCTCGTTAATGTTAACCAGGAAGTTCGTTCCGGTCAGCCCATCGGACTCTGCGGCAACACCGGCCACTCCTTCGGCAGCCATCTCCATTTTGAGACACGCGTGCTTGGTGAGGCCATCAATCCCGCCCTTATGTTTGACTTCGCAGCAGCCGACATCGTGAGCGACACTTATACCTACCGCTCCAAGGGCAACACTGTTCCTGTAGCAGAGCCCGTGCTCGCACAGAACAAGAGCCAAGAAGTTCAGGAAAAACAGGAGGTGCAAGAGGCAAAAGCTGTTGCAGCCAAACCCAAAGCTAAGACTCCTGCCCGCAAGAGCGTAAGCCATAAGGTACAGCAGGGCGAAACACTCTCCAGTATTGCCCGCAAGCACAACACCACCGTGGCAGAAATCTGCCGTCGCAATGGCATCAAGCAGAACGCCACACTGCGCTTAGGGCAAAATCTTACGGTTAAGTAATCTAATTATTCAAAATATAATAGGCAGGAATTCGAGAGAGTTCCTGCTTATTTTATTCTCTATCCCGCCATAAATTCAATCTACATTATCAATTATTATATATAGTTTATTATCAGTATTAAAAAACTTTCGTAAATTCGCAGACGATATATCGGAAAAAGAAAATAACATGAAACACACAACCATTATTCTTATCGCTGCAATGGCACTGCTGTGCGGCAGTGCGTCAGCACAGATCAAGAAGAACGCCAAGGTCTATATCTGCACGGGCAAGAATGCAAAGACCTATCACCTCAACCGCACATGTGATGCTCTCAGCAACTGCAAGGCTGAGATCAAGCAAATCAGCATGGCGGAGGCAATAAAGAAAGGCCGCCATCTATGCAAAAACTGCAAAGGGAACGCAAAGAAATAAATTTCAAATATTAGAGAGGGGATAAGGTCATCTGACGAGGCGTACGGACGACCAGGTGGATTGGTTGCTTGTCTCGGTGAGGGAGACGAAGGAGGGGTCGAACCAGGGGTCGTAGTAGCCGCTGCCGCTGGGGGTGGTGGTCATGTAGCATCCCTGTATGTCCACGCCTTTCCATGTGGTGCCCATCGAATAGTAGCCGGCGCAGGGGAGGAACATGGCTCCTGCCTTCTCCATCAGTGTCCATCCTTCGAGGCTGACGGTGGCGGTGTAGTTGCTAAATGTGTTGTAGGTGCCTGGCGTGAAGCCGGATTCTGCGGGGTGTACATAGGAGTCGGGGAAGACTATCATGCCTTTGTACTGGCCTCCGAGGGTGGCGAGGGTGTAGAGTGCGCCGTCGCTGAGGGTGTTGTTTACGATGCGCTTGCTGAGTAGGTATGTCCACTCATCGTTGGTGAGGCAGTACCATCCCTCGGGGCATGT
>JAFZUB010000062.1 GCA_017618515.1 Bacteroidaceae bacterium | reverse complement strand
TGATTTCGCAGACAAGAGCGTCACCGAGAACACTCGCGTAAGCTATCCTATTGACCACATCGAGAAGATTGCTCAGAAGGTTAATGGCAAGAGCGCAGGTCCTGACGCACAGAACGTAATCTTCCTCAGCGCCGACGCATTCGGAGTGCTGCCCCCAGTGAGCATCCTCACCCCCGAGCAGACCAAGTACTACTTCCTCTCAGGCTTCACCGCCAAGCTGGCAGGTACCGAGCGCGGCATCACCGAGCCTACGCCCACCTTCAGCGCATGCTTCGGCCAGGCATTCCTTGAGCTGCACCCCACCAAGTACGCCGAAGAGCTCGTGCGTAAGATGGAGAAGAGCGGCGCAAAGGCATACCTCGTAAACACTGGTTGGAATGGAACCGGCAAGCGTATCTCCATCCCCGACACACGTGGTATCATCGACGCTATTCTGGATGGCAACATCTTGAAGGCCGAGACAAAGAAGATTCCTTATTTCGACTTTGAGGTTCCCACCGCACTGCCGAAGGTAAATCCTGACATCCTCGACCCGCGCGACACCTACGCTGATCCCGCACAGTGGGAGGAGAAGGCTAAGGATCTCGCAGCTCGCTTCATCAAGAACTTCAAGAAGTATGAAGGCAACGAGGCAGGCAAGGCACTCGTAGCCGCAGGCCCGAAATTGTAAGAAAAGGAGAATAAGAATTTTTTCATAGTTGTATCGCCTCCGCAGAGATTGCGGGGGCGATAGCTTTTTATTCCCTTAGAGCAATTCCTGCAGTCGCTTGAATGCAGGAGATAACAAGGTTGTCTCGACCTCATCTCCGTTTTGCCCACGGAATAAGCAACGCCGCTGCTTGGGTAGTAGCTGGCTGATAAGGTGAATGTTGACTAGAGTGCTGCGGTCGGCGCGTGTGAAGATGGCTGGACTGAGTTGTTTTTCAAGAGCGCCGAGGCTCATAAGAACATTACTGGAGGAGTGGAAGGTGACCATCTGCGAATAGTTGCCATCCGCCTTGAAGAAAGCGATGTCTTTGATTTCAGTGACTACGGTGCCGCTGGTAGTTCGCAGGGTGATGCGCTCGCTTAAGTCTTTTTCAGTCATCTTTAGGATGTCTTTGGCCAGTTGGTTGGTGGCATCCTTGATGGCTTTCTGTCGAATAGTCTCAATCTGTTGCTCGCGCTGTTGCTTTTCCTTTTGCAGGCGTATCATACGCCGACGGTTGCGCCTCTTCTCATAGGAGCGCGTAGTGCCCCAAACAGCGACAGACAGTAGTAGGAGTCCTAACACCCATATCCACCAGTGCTGCCACCATTGCAGCGGTGGGCGGATGTAGCAGTCGTCATCATTGTTGGCCAACAACTCGGCTGGGCGGAACGAGGTTACTTCCTCTATGCCAGCCATCCATACTGTGCCATCGGGCGTTTCGGCCATAGTGGCCATGAGAGGCTCCAGAGCAGTGAATCCGTTGAGGTGATTAAAGAAACGGATATCTCTCACCGTGTAATCGGGATTTAGTCGCCCTACAAAGAGACCGTCAATGACGGCAACCACGAGAAATCCCTTAGGCGACACATGGAGCGAGCGTACCTCGTGCCCCGATAGTCCATCCATGGCGATTGGTTGCACCTGGCCATTGCGAATAAAGAAGAGCGAATCTTTGGAAGCAAAGACAATATTACCGTTGTTGTCGCGCTCTATTGTGGTGACGATTAGCTGCTGAGCGTAGTCCACCTTCTGGCCGTCAGCAAAGAGTCCGAAGGTAGAGCCTACCCACAGGTGTCCTTGCCCATCTTGCGCGGCGCACCATGGGTGAGGGATGTCGGTGTAAAGAGTGTCAATTGCTCGGGAATGAGGCGTGTAGGCACAGATGCTCTTGCGACAGCCTACGATGAGACGTTCTCCAGCCTTGGCAACAAAGAGAAATCGGTCGTGCGGCAGCCCCAAATACTCTCTCTCGTTTGCCCCGCTCACACTCACGATATCACCATTGGCTGCCATATATACCTTATTATTTATATTGACAGCGCACGGAGCGAAGAAATTGTCAGGATTGTCCTCCACGATATTGTTGTCAACGAGCATTTTGCCGTTGAGTGTTCCCATCACGATGCGACCATCGTCAGTAGTCCCTATCGCACGCACGATATCATCGGGGTCAGAGAGGCGGTGGTTGGTAAACCCTCGGTTGAAGTAGCAGTAGAGGCCTTGATATGTAGCCACCCACAGGCGGTCCCAGCGGTCCACCAGTAAGTCTTTGACGAGGTTGAAGCCGGTAGCCATTAGGTGCACCTGCTGTCCGTCGTACTCGTAGAGAGAATGCTCATCGGCAATCACCAGATGACCATTGGCGAGTGGCCTGACGATAAGGCCGTAGTTTGCTGCCGACCAGTCGGCTTCCGCTACACGTTTGAGATGATTGCCTGTAAAGGTGTAAATACCGTCGGCGGCAAACGCAAGCAGACTCTTTTTGTGGAGAATCAGGGAATAGATGTCGTTTTTGTCGGTGAGCTTGTAAATGGCTCTTTTATTCTTCTTTATCTGCCACACTCCGCTCTGCAAGGGGATAATGATTTCACACTTGGCAGTGTCAAGGAACAGTTTGCGGTCAGGAGTCATCTGGTCGAGCATGGGGCTCTTCTCCACACACTCTAGTCCCTGGGCAGTCAGCCTGCACAGACGGCGGTGCTGCTCCTGCTCGTCCTCGAGCAGGATGAATCCGTCTGGTAGCATTGGGCTGTTGAAATTGTTGAGCAACCTTCCATTCTGAGGGTCAATGGGCTGCGGCTCCACCTTGTCTAAAGAGGTGATCCATGCGCGCCTGAAGTCGAAGGCCCTCACTACGCCATCTACTTCGGCAAACTCTACGATATTGAAGCGTCGCCCTTTGAGGAAAGGAGTGAAAGTGCGCCCATCAAAGCGTGCGAATCCAGACAGCGTACCTATATATATATACCCGCGCGAGTCCTGCCATAGTCGCTCTGTTTGCATCTGTGGCAGACCATCCTGAGTGTTGAAGCGGCGAAAAGTGAGTTGGCTCTCCAACTGCGCGCTTGCCATTAGACTAAGCGTCATCAGAAGGACAACAAGAAGTGTGCTTTTAGTTTTTTCCATGATGCAAATTTATAGAAAAAACAGAAAAGGAACAAATATCAAGCACAAATTATAGTTTATCTCTTGGCAAAGTCCTCCATTGTTTTCTGGAGATAGGCGCGAGTGAGTTTTATTGACCATTGACGATTGGCCATTGACGATTGGCCAGAGGTGTCGAACTTCTCATTCTCCACTCCTAACTCTTTAACGATGTAGCCAGTGCTGTCGATGAAGGTGATGCCCCCGCTAAAGGTGTGGACGGCGCAAGGATAGGTGTAGGTGCTGCTGAGTACATCACGGCTGAAGGAAAAGTCGCTGTGAGGCAAGCCGAGCTGGCCGAGCAGAGTGGCCGCGAGGTCGGTCTGGTTGCATAGCGTAGATATTAGCCGCGGTTTGCGCACTGCGCCGCCAGCCCAGATGATAGGGATGCGATTGCGCTCCGGGTTGGCCTCAGTAATGCCGTCAGGGTAAGGAATGCTATGGTCGGGCAGGATAATGAGCAGGAGATCGTTCCACGCGGGAGAGGCTTTGAGTCGAGTCACCAGTTTGCCGATGCAATCGTCGAGGTAGGCCATCGCGTTGGCAATCTGGTCGTCCTTTATTCTGCTGTAGGGCACCTGCCAGTCCTCATGGCTGGAGAGGGTGAGGCAGGATATAAACTTTCGTTTTTTTGCCTTGTCGTTCTTTCGCACTATATTATATAAGGTATCAAGCGCGATATGGTCCTGCACGCCCCAAGAATGGGAGTGGCGTACAGAGACAGGGAATGTTTCGTAACCGCGCGCTTTTTGATAGCCGGTGGAGAGGAGATAGCCCTTGGTGTTTGTGAAGTTGATATCGCCGCCATAGAGGAACTCGGTACTGTAGTCGTTAGCAGCGAGAGTGCGGGCTATGGAGGGGAGTGTGCGGGCTTTTTCTGCCAGTTTCATGACGGATATGTCGGGGAAGGCAGGATATCCGCTGAGTGTGCATACCAGACCGCGGTCGGTGCGGAACGAGTTGGCATAGCATCGCGAGAAATAAATGCCTTCGTCGGCGAGGCGCCATAGATTGGGTGTAATATTGCGACTCTGCGACTTTGTGACTCCATAACTCTGCGGCTCCATAAAGACTGAACCGCAGCCCTCCATTATAATAAGGAGAATATTAGGGCGCGTAGTGGTAAGCAGGGTGTCGGTGTTAACGCTGATGGTGTCGTAACGCAACTGGGCAAAGATGCTGTCGCATGAGGCTGTGTCGTAGAAGTTATAGAGTTTCTCAAAATCCTGCACCTTAAACGAGGAACTTACCAGACTGAAGACAGGATTGACGGCCGAGTGATTGAGAAATTGGTTTTGTGAATAGTAAACGTGCCCCACATTCATTGTAGAACGGCCTACTCCGCCGCGAACAAGGAGAAACATTACTCCGCCGATAAGGAGCAAGACAAGAAATTGGAATTTATTCTGATGGCTCTCGATTTTTGACACTCTACTAATGACAAAATGCTTAAATGCAAAAAGCATCAGTGTAGCGAGTGCGACTATGGCGAGGATGCCGAGGAGTATAAACCAGGGGGAGACGCTAGCGAAGACATTCTTGGGGTCATCGATATAATTGAAGATGGTGGCGTCGAGTTTGAACTGCCAGAACTTGTAGAGCACGGTGTCGGCGACAAGTGTCACGGCGAGCAGTGGCGCGAGGATGTAGCAGTAGATTTTAGTGGCGGGGCGTAGCCAGGTGCCGACCACCCAGAGGGAAAGAATGCAGAAGAACAACGGGATGCCAGTCAGGTAGGAGGTGGTGGAAAGGTCGAGAGGCAGTCCGTGCCATAGCACGGCGAAGATATCAGCCACACCAAAGTCATGACCTCCGGCATTGTAAAGCATGAACACCACCTTCATCATCAGAAAGGTGGTGAGGATAATAATGAAGAACAGAGCTAGATATCTGAGACGCGGTTTCACAGCTGTTGCATATCGTTGAGCTTCTTGTAGTAGCGACCCAGAGCAATGAGCTCGTCATGGGTGCCGCTCTCCACTATCTGGCCGTCGTGGAGCACATAGATGCGGTCGGCGTTCTTTATAGTGGACAGGCGGTGGGCGATGGCGATGGTGGTGCGAGTCTTCATGAGTCGCTCCAGAGCCTCCTGCACCAGACGTTCGCTCTCGGTGTCGAGGGCCGAAGTAGCCTCGTCGAGGATAAGGATTGGGGGATTCTTAAGTATGGCGCGGGCAATGCTCACTCGTTGTCTCTGTCCGCCACTCAGTCGGCAGCCGCGGTCGCCGATAGAGGTGTCGTAGCCATGCTCCATCTCCATGATGAAATCGTGGGCGTTGGCAATCTTGGCTGCCTCCACGACCTGTTCCATCGTGGCATGTTCCACGCCGAAAGCGATGTTGTTGAACACCGTGTCGTTGAATAGGATAGCCTCTTGATTGACATTGCCGATGAGTGAGCGTAGTGACTGGATAGAGAGATTGCGTATATCCTGTCCGTCAATGAGTATCTGTCCGCTGCTAACATCGTGGTAGCGCGGGATAAGGTCGACCATGGTCGATTTGCCGGAGCCCGATTGGCCCACTAGAGCGATGGTCTTGCCTTTAGGCACAACGAGGTTGATATTGCTGAGCACCTGTTTGCTCTCGTTGTAGCTGAAGCATACATTGCGCAACTCGATACTGTCGCGCAGTTCGGTGATGGTCTGCGGGTTTTCAACCTCCTTGATATTGTTCTCGGCATTGAGTATCTTGTTGATACGCTCCATAGAAGCCATACCTTTCTGGATGCTGTATCCTGCCTTGGAGAGGTCCTTCAGCGGCTGAAGAATGGTGTAGAGGATCACAAGATAATATATAAAGGTGCTTGCGTCGATGGGCGAATTGCCGGAGAAGATGAGATAGCCGCCAAACCACAGCACAACTACTATCATGCAGGTGCCGAGGAACTCGCTGACGGGATGTGCTGCGCTCTGGCGTATGGCCACGCGCATCGAAGCATTGCGATATTCGTTGTTGACCTTCTCAAAGCGCTTGTCCATCTTTTTCTCAGCGATGAAGGCCTTAATTATGCGCAGACCGCCGAGGGTTTCCTCTATCTGGCTTATGCCGTCGCTCCACTTGCTCTGCGCAAAGAGCGACTTCTGCTTCAGTTTTTTGCCGATACGCCCGATGCCAAAGGCCATAAACGGCACCACCAGCAGGGTAAACAGCGTTAGCTGCCAGCTGATGGCAAGCAGAGTGACCAGGTAGATGAGTATAAAGATGGGGTTCTTTATTACCATGTCGAGTGACGAGGTAATTGAGGAGTCAATCTCATTGACATCGGTGCTGGCACGAGCCAGGATATCGCCCTTGCGTTCTTCAGAGAAGAAGGACAGGGGCAGCCGCAGTATCTTATGGTAGATGTCGGCGCGGATGTCGCGCACCACTCCAGTGCGAAGTGGCATCAGGCATGCCGAGCCACCGAAGTAGGCTGCCGTCTTGAACAGAGTGAGTACCGCCAGAATGATGCCCAGCATGAGCAGCGTGGTGGCAGGGCCGTAGCTGTCTATCATCATCTGAGAGTAGTAGTAGCCGTTGTTCTTGGCAGTTTCCAAGAAGTCACCCGTACCCCATTCGATGAACTGGTAGCGCTCTGTGTTGACCTTGAAAAGGATCTGCAGTATAGGCAACAACACTGTGAATGAGAAAACATTAAACAGCGCGGCCAAGATATTGAAGAGCAGCGTACCCCCGATATATCGCTTATAGCGGGAGAAATACTTGCTCATCAAATGGAAGAAATCTTTCATATTCTGTTATTTTCTACCGAAGTCAGCGGGGATTTCGCCCCATTGGTCGGTGTGCCACTTGAGTATTTTGAATTCAGAGTAGTCGTTGTTGTTGAGCCAATGCTCGGCGCGGGCTATCAGTTCGTGTGCTTTGGCTGTCTTGTCGTTGAGCTCCAGTTTGGTGCGACACTTGTGGGCCTTGATCCAGAGCAGGGCATTGCGGCTGTCGCTATAGATTGGATATGCTGTACCTTGCTTCTTCTGCAGCGCGAGGGCATGCACTATAGCCAGAAACTCGCCGATATTGTTGGTAGCCATAATCGGGCCGAAGTGAAACAGTTGTATGCCGCTCTTCACATCCACGCCGCGATACTCCATCATGCCAGGGTTGCCACTGCACGCCGCATCCACGGCGTATGCGTCCTCGATGATTGAACATTGAGCGTTTAGCATTGAGCATTTGGCATTGCCGGAAGAAGCCTTCTTGCGCTCAATTGGCGGAGGGCCTGCCTCATAAGCCTGGCGGGCTTCCTCCATCGTGGGGAAAGACTTGTAGCGGGCTCCCTCCGCGCCATGCACCTGCGCCTTACACTCGTCCCAAGTGAGGTAGATGCCAGGTTCGCGACCCTGCCACACAACGTAGTATTTAGGTTTCTGTTTGCTCACCTTATTCTTGACTTATATTTGTGTGCAGCAATACTGCCTACATTCTCTCAGGCACCTCTATTCCGAGCAAACGCATGCCTGTGCGCACGATATTGCTTACTTGCTCCGAGAGCACGAGGCGAAGTTGGCGTTTCTCTTCGATGGATTCGCCCAAAATGGTGTAGTCGTGATAGAATTGATTGTACTCCTTCACGAGGTCGTAGCAGTAGTTGGCGATGGTGCTGGGACTATACTCTACCGCAGCCTGCTGTATGATGGCAGGAAAATCGGCGATATGCTGTATCAGGTTCTGTTCCTTCTCGTTGACGGGCGTGCTTTCGCTTACCTCACTGCCGAAGTCTATACCACTCTCCTTAGCCTTGCGCAGCACCGAGCGGATGCGAGCGTAGGTGTATTGGATGAACGGACCTGTGTTGCCGTTGAAGTCAATACTCTCTTCGGGATTGAACATCATATTCTTGCGGGCGTCAACCTTGAGCAGGAAATACTTCAGTGCGCCGAGGCCCACGATACGTGCTATCTCGTTTTTTTCTTGGCCGTCCATGTCGGCAAACTTGCCCAACTCTTCGCTGGTGCGACGGGCAGTGCTAATCATCTCGCTGATAAGCTCGTCAGCATCCACCACGGTACCCTCGCGACTCTTCATCTTGCCGTTGGGTAGCTCCACCATACCATAGGAGAAGTGCACCAGGTCCTTGCCCCACTCGAATCCGAGTTTGTCAAGCAGTATGGACAGCACTTTGAAATGGTAGTTCTGTTCGTTGCCCACCACATAGACCATCTTGTCGATGGGGTAATCGTCGAAGCGCAGTTTGGCGGTGCCAATGTCTTGGGTCATATAGACGGAGGTGCCGTCGCTACGCAACAGCAACTTCTCGTCGAGACCTTCGGGTCGCAGATCGGCCCATACGGAGCCGTCATCGTGGCGGACGAAGATGCCTTTGCTTAGTCCTTCCTCCACCTTGGCTTTGCCTACGAGGTAGGTGTCAGACTCATAATATATCTTGTCGAAGCTTACACCCAGTGCCTTGTAGGTCTCGTCGAATCCGGCGTACACCCACTCGTTCATCTTTTTCCACAAAGCGCGCACCTCAGGATCATTCTGCTCCCATTTTACGAGCATCTCGTGGGCTTCCTTGATGAGGGGTGCCTCTTTCTCTGCTTTTGCCTTAGCAGCTTCGTCGTCGAGGCCTTCAGCTTTGAATTGATCCGTCAGCGTGCGCACTTCCTCGCGGTAGTGCTTGTCAAAAGCTACGTAGTAATCACCGATGAGGTGGTCGCCTTTCTTGCCGCTGCTCTCAGGTGTCTCGCCATTACCCCAGCGTAGCCATGCCAGCATCGACTTGCAGATATGTATGCCGCGGTCGTTGACGATGTTGGTCTTGACCACGCGGTTGCCGGCAGCCTCGAGTATCTGACTGATGGCCCAGCCCAGCAAGTTGTTGCGCACATGGCCCAGATGGAGTGGCTTATTGGTGTTGGGCGACGAATACTCTATCATCACCAGCGGCGACTGGGCCGTGGGCTTTACAGTGCCGTAATCGGCGGTGGAAGCGATAGTATTGAGTAGGCGTGTCCAGCTCGTGGTGGCAACGCTGAGATTGAGGAAACCCTTAATAACATTAAACTTCTCCACGGCGGGCTCATTGTCCACGAGCCACTGGCCAATCTCTTGCGCGGTGTCTTCAGGTTTCTTCTTGGAGATACGCAACAGGGGGAACACCACCAGAGTGAGATGGCCTTCAAATTCTTTTTTCGTCTTTTGCAGTTGCAGCTGCTCTGGTCCGACCGTTGCCCCGTAGAGAGCCTCCACGGCTTTGGCGCAGGCCGACTGTATCACGTTTTGAATGTCCATAATCCACCTATTTTAATTTTTCGACTGCAAAGGTAGTGAAAAAATTAAATCGAATGATATAAAATAGGTTGTATATGGAAAATTTTATGTATTTTTGCAGTTTGAAATCGAAACCGCGCGTTTCAATACGCCCCAAAATATTGACAAAATAGCCGACTACCATGTTCAGGATGCCTCCTATAACAAAGAACCTGCTGGTGATAAACATTCTGCTTTATCTCGCCACGGGTTTGCTGCGCAACAACGGCGTGGACCTCAACGACGTGCTGGGCTTGCATTTCTTCAAGTCCGACAATTTCATGGTCTATCAGTTGGTGACCTATATGTTTATGCACGCCAATTTTGAGCACATATTCTTTAATATGCTGGCTTTTTGGATGTTTGGCCGTATCTTGGAGCAGGCGTGGGGAGCCAAAAAATATTTGATATTCTACCTTGTGTGTGGCGTGGGTGCCGGTATATGCCAAGAAGTTGCGCAGTATATCGAATATACCACCCAGCACATGGGCGACTATGCAGTGGTGAGCGACGGAGTGTCCCAGATACCTATGAAGGAATACCTGCGCATGTGGACTACCGTGGGAGCGTCGGGTGCAGTGTACGGCATATTGCTGGGCTTCGGCATGACCTTCCCCAACGAGCGCATCTTGCTGCTCATCCCGCCTATTCCGCTGAAGGCTAAGTGGTTGGTGATAGGTTATGCAGCGATTGAACTGCTGTCGGGCCTTGGCTCGAGTGGCAGCAATGTAGCTCATTTCGCCCATTTGGGCGGTATGCTGTTTGGCTTGGTGCTGATTCTCTATTGGCGCCACAAGTCGGGCATAGGCCGCGGTGGCTTCAGCAGCTGGCAGGAGTATAAGCCCAAGAAGAGTGTGTGGGAGCGTGTGCGCACAACTGAGACTCGCAAGGCTAATAAAACAAAAAACGACGATTCCATCGATGAATATGCCGAAGCTCTTGCCCAGCGCAAAGCGCGCCAAGCCGAGGTAGACCGCATACTAGAGAAAGTGAAGCGCTCGGGCTACGACTGTCTGACAGAAAAGGAGAAAAAGACAATTTTCGACTTCAGAAACAAGTAGCAACGATACCTTTATTTATATATAAGGTGTAAGGAGACAGGAGAAAATGGATTAAGGATGAAGAAGGTTCACAGACATATTGGCAGTGTATTGACCAAGCTGCTGCTGGCTGTCAACATTTTGGTGATAGCCATGTTGCTGTTGTCAGCGTTTGGCGGCTATGTCAATCCCCATACCTTTGGTTGGGAGGTGTCACTGGGCCTTCTGTTCCCATTCTTGGCTGTCGCCACTTTTGCTTTTATGGTAGCATGGCTTATTGCCGGGTCCAAGAAATGGCTATGGAGTTTTGGCGCCCTGCTACTGTGTGTGGGCAAGCTGCATACCTACTGCCCTGTCAGCATGCCACAGCCGGTGCCCAAAGGTAGCATCAAGGTGGTGAGCTACAACACCTACGGTTTTGGTTCTGGCCTTAAGGATTCTGTGGCGCAGGCGCAGATGATAGACTATCTGCGTAATAGCGATGCTGATCTGTTTTGTGCGCAGGAGAGCCACTACAATATGAAATATAAAGAAGCGGTGGAGAACGCCGTGGCTCATTGGCAGTACAGCGACTCGGTGTATTCTTCTAAATCGTGGAACGCGCTGACGCTCTACTCCAACTATCCGATACTCGACCGCCATATTATCCGCTCCTCGTCGCCAGGCCACATGTGCGTGGTTTATCGCGTTAAGATAGAGAGCGATACGGTGTATGTTGTCAATTGCCATTTTATCTCAAACTCTATCAACCCCGAGGATAAAGCGACTTATCAGAAGTTGGTAACTATCTCTGACCGCGACAGCACGAGCGAGGACTTCCTGCGCTTGGGCCGCAAAGTCAATGATGCCGGACTGCGCCGCGCAGAGCAGGCAGACTCGTTGGCGCGCTATCTGGACAAGTTGGGCGATAAGCCCGTGATAGTGTGTGGTGACTTCAACGAGACTCCGCTGGGCTATGTACACACCCGTCTATGCCGCCGGTTGAACGATGCCTATACCGCTTCTGGCAATGGCCCGGGCATCACCTACCATCTAAACAGGATGTATTTCCGTCTCGACAATATACTCTGCAGTCGTCACTGGCGCTCCTTTGGGGCAAGGGTTGACAGCAGGCAGAAAATGTCGGACCACTATCCTATCGAGGCATGGCTTAGGCGGATAAAAGAGTAGCAAAATGATACCGCGTAGTGTCAAAAATATGAAAAAATGTTCCGATTTTGCGAAATAAAGAGCTAATAACATAGCCAATAAGAAAAAAAACATTACATTTGCCGCCGCTAATTGTGGCCTTCGGCTATGCACGCGCTGAATTATCACACTGAAAAATAACAAACATAAATAACAATAACAAAATGCAAAACAAAGGATTTGTAAAAGTGTTTGCCGTGTTGCTTACACTTGTGTGCATCTACTATCTGTCGTTCTCCTTCGTGACCAGTCACTATGAGAACAAGGCTGCTAAGATGGCTCCCGCAGTGGGCCAGCGCTATCTCGACTCAATGAAGAATGAGCGGGTGTGGATGTTTAAGACCCTCCAGGAGTGCCAGGAGTACCAGCTTGGTCTCGGCCTTGACCTGAAGGGCGGTATGAATGTTACCCTTGAGGTTTCTGTTCCCGACATCGTGAAGATACTTGCTGCCGACAATGCCGGCGATGCCAACTTCCAGAAGGCATACGAGCAGGCCATGAAGCAGGCCAACGAGAGTCAGGACGACTTTATCACCTTGTTTATTAACGCCTACCAGGGCATTGCAGGCAAGAACAAGCTGTCTGCCGTGTTTGCTACCCAGCAGCTGAGCGACAAGATTAATGCTCAGTCGTCTGACAGCGACATTGAGAAGGTGCTGCGCGCAGAGGTTAAGGACGCTATCGACAACTCCTACAATGTGCTCCGTTCGCGTATCGACCGCTTCGGTGTGGCTCAGCCTAACATCCAGAAGTTGGAGGGAAGCCTCGGCCGTATCATGGTGGAGATGCCTGGTGTGAAGGAGCCTGAGCGCGTGCGCAAACTGCTCCAGACCAGCGCTAACCTTGAGTTCTGGGAGACCTATAGCTTCCCCGACATCTGGCCGGAGATTCAGGCTCTCGACACAAAGCTCGTAGGTGGAACTGCAGAGGCTGATAGCACTGCTGCCGCTGAACCCGCTGCTGCTGATACAGCAAAGGCAGGCATCCAGCTCAAGCCCGACACCAAGAAGACTGCTGACGCAGAGCAGCGCGCTGCCAATAAGAAGGCTCATCCGCTGCTGTCGATGATGATTCCTGCACAGAACTCTCGTAGCGGTAGTGCAGTGATTGCCTATGTTATGTCGTATGACACTGCCGAGGTCAACAAACTGCTCAACTCTCCCGAGGCTAAGGCTACTCTGCGTGGCGACCTGTCGCTGAAGTGGGGTGTTAAGGCTAGCGATATGTTCCCCAACGCTGATGTGTTTGAGCTCTTTGCTATCCGCACCACTGCTGACGGCAAGGCTCCGCTGGAGGGTAACGCTATTACCGATGCCCGCGCTGACTTTGACCAGAACGGTAGGCCTGAGGTTAACATGTCGATGAACAACGACGGTGCTCGCACATGGGCTACCATTACCAAGAATAATATTGGCAAGGCTGTGGCTATCGTGCTTGACGGCGTTGTATACAGTGCTCCTAACGTAATGACCGAAATCAACGGCGGTAACTCCCAGATCACCGGTAACTTCACCACTGAGGACACCAAGGACCTCGCCAATGTGCTGAAGGGCGGTAAGATGGACGCTCCCGTGAAGATTGTTCAGGACGACACCGTAGGTCCGTCGCTGGGTCAGGAGTCTATCAACAAGGGTATAACCTCTTGTATCGTAGCCTTTGTGCTGCTGATGATTTACATGTGCTTGCTCTATGGTTTCCGTCCGGGCATGGTTGCCAACAGTGCGCTTATCATCAACTTCTTCTTCATTCTCGGTGTGCTGGCTTCGTTCCAGGCTGCTCTGACCATGAGTGGTATCGCCGGTATGGTGCTCACCCTCGGTATGGCAGTGGATGCCAACGTGCTTATCTATGAGCGTACCAAGGAAGAGCTTCGTGCAGGCAAGAAGATCAAGTCGGCTCTCGCTGACGGCTACGGCAATGCCTTCTCGGCCATCATCGACTCCAACGTAACTTCTATCATTACTGGTATCATCCTGTTTAACTTCGGTACTGGTCCAATCCGCGGTTTCGCCACCACCCTTATCATCGGTCTGCTGGCTTCCGTATTTACCGCAGTATGGCTTACCCGCATAGTATTTGAGCACTTCCACAAGAAGGATAAGTGGCTTGATCTTACATTCACCACCGCGTTCTCCAAGAACATGATGCAGAACACGAAGTACAAGTTCATGTCTGCTTACAAGGTGAGCTTCGTGGTTTGGGCTGTGGCTCTGGTAGTATGCTTCGGTTCTTACTTCACCCGTGGATTGAGTGCAGGTATCGACTTTACTGGTGGTCGCAACTATACCGTGAAGTTTGAGAAGGAAGTAGTGCCTGAGAATGTAAAGACTCTCGTGGCTGCCAATGCCGGTGAGGCCAACGTGGCAGTGCTTGCCCTCGGCACCGACGGTAAGACAGTGCGTATCTCTACCAACTATAAGATTGACAGCAACGATCCCTCTGTGGACAATGAGATAGA
>JAFZUB010000061.1 GCA_017618515.1 Bacteroidaceae bacterium | reverse complement strand
GTGGCGATGTCGGCAATCTTTATCTCGTGGTTTTCCACAAAGCCGTGCATGCCTTGCCCAATCATGCGCAGTCCCTTCTGCAGCGCTTCCTCAAAAGTGCGGCCGATGGCCATCACCTCGCCCACGCTCTTCATGGACGAGCCCAGCTGTCGTGTTACGCCATGAAATTTGGTGAGATCCCAGCGCGGAATCTTGACCACCACATAGTCGAGAGCAGGCTCGAAGAATGCACTGGTGGTCTTGGTCACAGAGTTTTTGAGTTCAAAGAGACCATAGCCGAGTGCCAGCTTTGCAGCCACGAAAGCCAGAGGATACCCCGTCGCCTTGGATGCCAGTGCCGAGGAGCGCGACAGGCGTGCGTTGACCTCTATGACGCGGTAGTCCTCGCTGGCTGGGTCTAGGGCATACTGCACATTGCATTCGCCCACGATGCCGATGTGGCGTATAATCTTGATGGCCAGTGCGCGTAGCTTATGGTATTCGCTGTTTGTGAGGGTCTGCGAGGGCGCCACCACGATACTCTCTCCAGTGTGGATGCCGAGCGGATCGAAGTTCTCCATGTTGCAGACGGTGATGCAGTTGTCGTAGCGGTCGCGCACCACTTCGTATTCTATCTCTTTCCATCCTTTCAGTGACTTCTCCACCAGCACCTGCGCAGAGAAAGAGAAAGCTTCCTCTGCCTGAGCCATCAGTTGCTCGTCATTGTCACAGAAGCCGCTGCCGAGGCCTCCGAGGGCATATGCGGCGCGCAGAATGACGGGGAATCCCAGCTTGTGAGCGGCGCACTGCACCTCTTCTATGGTGGAGCAGGCCTCGCTCTTGATAGTCTTTACGTCTATCTCATCCAGTCGTTTCACAAAAAGGTCGCGGTCCTCAGTATCGATGATGGCCTGCACTGGAGTGCCCATCACCTCAACGCCATACTTGTCCAGCACCCCATTTCTATAAAGCTCCACGCCACAGTTGAGAGCTGTCTGCCCACCAAAGGAGAGGAGGATGCCGTCAGGACGCTCCTTAGCAATAACGCGCTCCACCATGTCAGGCTGCACAGGTAGGAAATACACCTTGTCGGCGATGCCTTTTGATGTCTGCACGGTAGCGATATTCGGATTTATCAGCACCGTCTCCACACCTTCTTCCCTCAGAGCCTTCAGAGCCTGGGCGCCGCTGTAGTCAAACTCGCCCGCCTGTCCAATCTTTAGGGCACCAGAGCCGAGCAGTAGTACTTTCTTTATATTTGGCGTCTTGTTTGCTTTTGGGCTGACCTCGTTAATGCTATTGCTTCTCACCCCATCAACTAAAGAAACAAACTTGTCAAACATCCACTCCGTATCAGTAGGACCCGAACAGGCCTCGGGATGGAATTGTGCCGAGAACCAAGGCATAGTCTTGTGGCGTATGCCCTCGTTGGAGCCGTCGTTCATATTAACGAACAGTGGTTCCCAGTCTTGTGGGAGAGTAGAGTCATCGACGGCGTATCCATGGTTTTGCGAGGTGATGAAGCACTGGGTAGAGCCCACCTGCTGCACAGGCTGGTTATGAGAGCGGTGGCCGAATTTCAGTTTGTATGTCTTGGCTCCTGCGGCGCGTGCTAGCAGTTGGTTGCCGAGGCAGATACCCATGCATGGCCTTACCTTTTTATTGTTTAGGAATTCTCGGATATGCTCAACCGTCTTGCTGCATTGCTCCGGGTCGCCTGGTCCGTTTGCAAGAAACAGCCCGTCGAAGTCAAGCTGATTGAAGTTGTAGTCCCAAGGTACTCGAATAACCTCTACGCCTCGCCTTAGAAGGCAGCGCAGGATATTGGCCTTCACACCGCAATCCACCAAAACGACTTTCTTAATTTGAGAATTAAGAGTTGAAAGATTCTTGTCAGCGGAAGGTTGAAAGTTGTTAGGCTTATAGGTAATGACTTCCTTGCAGCTTACCTTCTCCACCCAGTTGATGCTTCCGTAATCTTCAAAGACAGAAGGAGTGGTAGGAGCGAGGTATGGCTCGTCCGTTATCGATTCTGTTTCGCTTATCGCTATTCTGCCCCTCATTACGCCGTGCTCCCTGAGTTGCTTGGTAAGTCTTCTGGTGTCAATGCCTGTGATGGCTGGCACCTTCTCGCGTTTCAGCCATTGGGACAACGACTCTTTCGCATTCCAATGAGAGTAGTGCTCGCTATAGTCTGCCACGACAAGACCCTTGACATGAATGCGCTCGCTCTCCAGAAACAGAGGCAGACCGTCATCGCCGATGTTTGTGCTGGGTACTCCGTAATTGCCTATCAACGGATAGGTGGTCACCAGAATCTGCCCAGCATAGCTGGGATCTGTAAGACTCTCTGGATAGCCCGTCATAGCAGTGTTGAACACTACCTCGCCTGTAGTTTCTTTTTCGTAGCCAAACGACCAGCCACAAAAGACAGTTCCGTCGTCAAGTATGAGTTGTGCTTTTCTCATTTTCTTAATACGCTTGTTCGTGAATACCTTTTACGGCTCGTCCGCTGGGGTCATTCATGTTTTTGAAGGCTGCATCCCACTCAAGGGCGATGGCAGTGCTGCAGGCAACACTGGCTTCCTGATTCACACTACGGGCTGCGGAGTCGCTGGGGAAGTGTTCGGCGAAGATAGAGCGGTAGTAGTACTCCTCTTTGTTTAATGGTGGGTTAATGGGGAAGCGTTCGGCAGCATGTGCCATTTGTTCGTCGGTAACGGCCTCAGCAGTGATGCGTTTGAGTGTATCAATCCAGGAATAGCCCACGCCGTCGCTGAACTGCTCCTTCTGTCGCCAGGCTACGCTCTCCGGTAGCATGTCGGCGAAGCCCTCGCGCACTACTCGTTTCTCAATCTCAGAGCCTGGGCACATCTTCAGTGCCGGGTCTATGCGCATGGCAATGTCGAGGAACTCTTTGTCAAGGAATGGCACACGACCCTCAATGCCCCAAGCCATCAGTGATTTGTTGGCGCGTAGGCAGTCGTAGAAATGTAGTTTGCTGAGTTTGCGTACGGTCTCCTCGTGGAAGGCTTTAGCATTGGGTGCCTTGTGGAAATAGAGGTAGCCTCCGAATATCTCGTCGGCACCCTCGCCGGAGAGCACCATCTTGATGCCCATG
>JAFZUB010000060.1 GCA_017618515.1 Bacteroidaceae bacterium | reverse complement strand
TGACGACTATGCTGTCGATAGCGTATAAGAATGTGCTGTCGGGGGTGCGGCAGGTGTGGCTTATGGCGGTAATGCTGTGGAAGACGCTGGTGCCACACTCGAGTGACACGACGTGCGGCTCGTTGGTCTTGCTCACGATGAGGGTGTCGACGGCGCTGACCTCGCTGCTGTCGGGGGTGTAGAGGAAGACGAGTGTGTCGGCAACGGCGGAGAAGCTCATGGGCAGGCTGACTGTCTTTGAGTCAGTGGAACGATTGAGAATCACGGAGTCGCGCACGGAGATGGTGAGTGTGTCGGAGATAGCGAGCTCGCTACCGTCGGTGGTGTTGTAGAAGCCACAAATCAGCCTCACCGTATTGTTGAGCGGGCAGTCGCTGCCGTTGCAGCCAGCCAAGAGGAGGGCTGCAATGGCGAGAAAGAGGATATGTTTTATCAACTTCATTTATAGTTCCTCTTCTATTTGGTAGGAGTTGCGGCTGTTGGCGTTGCGGCTGATGAGTTCTCCGATGAAGCCGGCGAGGAAGAGCTGGGTGCCGAGCAGCATCATGGTGAGGGAGATATAGAAGTATGGCGAGTCGGTGACAAGACGGGCGGGCACTCCCTTGCTGAGGGCGTAGAGCTTGCCGGCGCCAACGATGATGATGGCAATGAAACCGATGAAGAACATCAGCGAGCCAAGGAAGCCGAAGACATGCATGGGCTTACGGCCGAAGTTGCTGATGAACCACAGGCTCATGAGGTCGAGATAGCCGTTGACGAAACGGTTAAGGCCGCCAAACTTGGTGTGGCCGAACTTGCGGGCCTGGTGCTGCACCACCTTCTCGCCAATCTTGTCGAAGCCAGCGTTTTTGGCGAGGTAGGGGATATAGCGGTGCATCTCGCCGTAGACCTCGATATTCTTCACGACATCCTTGCGGTATGCCTTGAGGCCGCAGTTGAAGTCATGGAGGTTTTTGATGCCGCTCACCTTGCGTGCGGTGGCGTTGAAGAGCTTGGTGGGCAGAGTCTTGGAGAGCGGGTCGTAGCGCTTCTTCTTGTAGCCGCTGACGAGGTCATACTTGTCCTCGGTTATCATGCGGTAGAGCTCAGGAATCTCGTCGGGCGAGTCCTGCAGGTCGGCGTCCATGGTGATGACAACATCGCCCTGCGCCTTCTCAAAGCCGCAGAAGAGAGCTGCCGACTTGCCGTAGTTGCGGCGGAACTTGATGCCCTTCACCTCGGGGTTGGACTGCTTGAGCTCGAGCACCTTGTCCCACGAATGGTCGGTGCTGCCGTCGTTTACAAAGATTACTTCGTAAGAGTACTGGTGCTCATCCATCACTCTTTTTATCCACTCGAAAAGTTCGCCGAGGCTTTCCTCTTCATTAAATAGAGGTATTACGACAGAGATGTTCATTATAGTAGAGTTTTGAAAGTTCGAAAGTTCAAGAAGTTTTGCGTGTTTTTCCAAAGAGGGCCGTGATCAGTGCGAGCAGCAGGCCGAGGAAGAAGTTGGCGTTGAAGAGACTGGCGGCGATATCGGCAGGGCTGATGCTGCGCAGCATCTCCTCAAGGTTGCTGAAGCCGTTTTGCTTGACGACAACGTTGAAGAAGTCCAGCATGCCGCTCTGCTGCAGCGCCTGCTGCATCTCCGGCAAGTTGTGGATAGCCATGTAGGCGGTGACGAAGCTGCCGTTGTCAATCCAGCGGAAGTAGATGAAGGCTGCCACTGACAGGATGATGGCTGCATAGAGATAGAGCAGCACGGAGTAGAGGTATGCCTTGCCATAGCTGACGGGCTCGTCGGCGCGTACCTGCTTCTCAAACCTGTGGGCGAGATAGCAGCCCAGTATCGGCGTACTGATAATGACCATCACGCCCAAAGAGGATAGGGCGCTGTTGCCTATGCCTTTCACTGTGCATAGAAAGCCAAAACACCAGTAGAGGCCGAACATTAGTCCGTCCAACATGGCGAAGGCGTTAGTCTGTCGCAGGGTTTGGTTGGTGGTCATAGCAGAAAGGAAAGATTGCCGTTAACTTAAATTCGATGCAAAATTAACATAAATTGGTGATACGGCCACAATTCTTATCCTTTTTTTTGCAAAGAGGCTAATTCTGCCTTAATAAAAGGAGCGGTGATGCTGCCTTTGGTGTTGGCAACTTGCTCGGGTGTGCCCTCGGCCACAATCTGTCCGCCGGCATCGCCGCCCTCTGGTCCCATATCAATTATGTGGTCTGCAATCTTGATGACATCGAGGTTGTGCTCTATAACTACGACGGTGTTGCCCTTGTCAACGAGTCGGTTGAGCACATGGTTGAGTATGCGTATGTCCTCAAAGTGGAGGCCGGTGGTAGGCTCGTCGAGAATGTAAAGGGTGCGGCCAGTGTCGCGCTTGGAGAGTTCGGTTGCCAGCTTGACGCGCTGACTCTCGCCGCCGCTGAGGGTGGTGGACGACTGGCCAAGACGGAGGTAGCCGAGGCCTACGTCCTGCAGGGTCTTTATCTTGCGCAGTATGTTGGGCACGGCCTCGAAAAACTCAACGGCCTGGTCAACAGTCATGTCCAGCACATCGCTGATATTCTTGCCTTTGAAGCGCACCTCGAGAGTCTCGCGGTTGTAGCGCTTGCCGTGGCAGGTCTCGCAAGGAACAGTGACGGAGGGCAGGAAATTCATCTCTATCACCTTGTAGCCGTTGCCCTTGCAGGTGGGGCAGCGTCCGCCGGCGGTGTTGAAGGAGAAGCGTCCTGGCTTGTAGCCGCGGATGGCAGCCTCGGGCAACTGCACGAAGAGATTGCGAATGTCGCTGAAGACACCTGTGTAGGTGGCAGGATTGGAGCGTGGGGTGCGCCCGATGGGGCTTTGGTCCACAGATATTACCTTGTCGATGTTCTCTAGTCCCTCAATGGCTTTGTAGGGCAGGGGAGTGTCAAGGCTGCGATAGAAATGCTTGCTTAGGATGGGCAGCAGTGTGCTGGTGATAAGGCTTGACTTGCCACTGCCGCTAACGCCAGTCACACAAATCATCTTGCCTAATGGCAGAGTGAGCGTAACATTTTTAAGATTGTTGCCTGTGGCCCCAGTGAGGCGTAGCACAAGGCCGTTGCCCTCGCGACGAGCACTGGGCACAGGGATAAATTTCTTTCCTTTAAGGTATTGTGCAGTGAGAGTATTGCTCTTCAATATCTCTTTGGGAGTGCCACAGAACACAATCTCTCCACCGTGGCGCCCAGCCAGAGGGCCTACATCAACGATATTGTCGGCGTGGAGCATCATCTCCTTGTCGTGCTCCACCACGATGACTGTGTTGCCGCTGTCGCGCAGAGCCTGTAGAGCACGAATAAGACGCATGTTGTCGCGCTGGTGCAGGCCGATGGAAGGCTCGTCGAGAATATAGATGACGTTGACGAGGCCAGAGCCTATCTGTGTGGCAAGCCTGATGCGCTGACTCTCGCCGCCACTGAGGGTGGCAGAACCGCGGCTGAGCGACAGATAGCCGAGACCCACGTCGAGCAAGAAATGGAGGTGGCTGTTTATCTCCTTGATAATCTCCTCGCCTATCTTTTGTTGATTGGCATTGAGCTTGGGCAGCAACTCATTTATCCACTTGTTGAGACTTGTGAGGTCCATCTCGCAGAGGTCAGCGATGCTCTTGCCGTCGATGAAATAGTGGAGGGCAATCTTGTTGAGGCGCCGCCCGCCACACTCAGGGCACACCACTTGGCGGTTGAACTGCTCCACCCATTTCTCTGCTGTGGCAGACAGTTCGCCATCGGCCATTTGCTGCAGATGCTTGACGATGCCACCATATTTCACGAAGTGGTCGTTGGTGGTGTGGATGAGTTCGGCGGGGATGCGCACATCGCGTGTGCTGCCTTGCAGTATCTCGTTGATTGCCTCGTCGGGGATATCATTCAGAGGAGTGTCGAGGTCGCAATCGTAATACTTTAGTAGTGATTGTATCTCAATAAAAATCAGAGAATTCTTCTTCTTTCCTAAAGGAACGATTCCACCCTCGCCGATAGTCTTGCTGCGGTCAGGAATCACCTTGTCAATGTCAATGTCGTTGACCACGCCGAGACCATTGCAATGGGGGCATGCACCCTGTGTGGAGTTGAACGAGAAGTCGTGGGGCGAGGGGTCGCGATAGCTGATACCAGTGACAGGACACATGAGGTGCTTGCTGTAATGGCGGTCTTCCTTATTGTCGGCATCAAGCACAGTTATCATACCATCGCCCTGTCGGAAGGCAGTCAGCACAGTGCGCCTCAGTCGATCGTGTTCGCTGTCGGCATTGGGTGAGCCGGCAGCGCTGACACGTAGTTTGTCGATCACTACCTCGATGGTGTGATTCTTGTAGCGGTCAACCTTATAGTGGGGCTTCAGCTCAACCAGTTCGCCATCTACACGAGCATATAGAAAGCCCTTGCGGCGGATATTGTCAAAGAGTTCGCGATAGTGGCCCTTACGATTTCTGTCCAGCGGCGCGAGGATGTAGATTCTGCGGCCGGCATAGTCGTGGCTGAGCATATCGATAATCTTTTCCTCAGTGTATTTCACCATGCGCTGGCCGGAGGCATAGGAGTATGCCTCGCCGATGCGAGCGTAGAGCAGGCGAAGGAAATCATACACCTCAGTAACAGTGCCCACCGTGGAGCGGGGGTTGCGGTTGGTAGTCTTCTGGCTGATGGAGATGACGGGGGAGAGGCCGTTGATTTTATCTACATCAGGCCTCTGCACATTGTCGAGGAAGTTGCGGGCGTAAGCGTTGAATGTCTCTATGTAGCGGCGTTGTCCCTCGGCATACACGGTGTCGAAGGCAAGGCTCGACTTGCCACTGCCGCTGAGTCCTGTGACCACAGTGAGACGGTCGTGTGGAATCTGCACGTCAACACTCTTAAGGTTGTTGGCGCGCGCACCCCAAATCTCTATGTTGTTTGTGGTGTTTTCCAAGGGAGCAAGGAGATAAAAAAGGGCTTGCAGGCTTAGTTGCCGGCAGCGGAGTTGTAGGTGTAGCCGCGCAGCAGGTTGATAGCCTTCTTGATGTCATAATGCTTGCCGTCGGCACCACGTGCATCAATGCGCACATAATAGACACCGTCGGCTACGGGCTGACCTCCGCTCTTGCCGTCCCATCCCTGGGTGATGTCGGTCCATTCAAAAAGTTTCTTGCCGTGGCGGTTGAAGATATAGCCGTGGAAAGACACAATACTCTTGTAACCGTCTCGCTTTACTCGGAAGATGTCGTTGATGCCGTCGTCGTTGGGCGAGAAGGCGTTGGGCACGCTGATTGACGAAGACCATGCCTCGACGGTGAAGGGAGTCTCCATCTTGTAGTCGATGGTGTCGTTGCCGTCCACAAAGCTTATCTGGAGGGAGATATACGATTTGCCAGTCTCTGCAAATTCGTAGTCAAAGTCGGCTTCGTAGCGCACCAGATAAGGGTCGCTCTCCTGTCCGGGCTTATATACATGCCACTCGTAGAGGGGGGTATAGAGCCCCACATTCTCTGCGTTGGCCGTGAAATGGGCCAAGATGGGTGCCGAGCCGTTGAACTCCGTCATCTCCTGTCCCACGCCGGCTGTGTCGATAACCATCTTGGGATAAGCCGTGGGGACATCGTCGTCCATCATCACGCCGGCCTTGGGGCCTACTGCACATATAAACAAAGCTATGGCGGCGATAGTGAGTGCGCGCCATCTTATACTTTTGCGTACCATATTATATATATTAAG
>JAFZUB010000006.1 GCA_017618515.1 Bacteroidaceae bacterium | reverse complement strand
GGCACAATATATTGGGGGACTAGCCTGGATAGTATAACTAGCCGATGTAGCGGGGGATTTTTTACTTTCCCAGCATTTTCTTTACGGCTTCGATTGCGTCGGGGGTGAACTGGTTAGGATCACTAACCACTTCAATTTTGAGGGGGTAATGTCTATAGGGCGTGTTTTTATCACCTTTTTTTGCTATGCAAAACAATATTGGGCAATTTTTCGCGTTAAATAATGTAAACGCACGCGATAGATAAGAACTATGTCAGCTTTACTCTGTGTTATAATCGTCAATTACAAAATGGAGGCACTAACCTCCAAGTATGTAAAGACTGAACTTGTAAAGGTGGCTATTCCACATAAGACCATCATTGTCAATAACTCTGCCACAAAAGAGAGTAATGCCACTCTGTGCAAAAACCTCAATGCCACACTGGTAGACGGACAAAGAATCATACCCCCCACCCCACTCAAAAAAAGGGGAAACGAAAGCTGGCAAGATAACGACATCTTCGTCATCTCCTCTCCCGACAACCTGGGGTTCGCTCGTGGCAACAACCTCGGAGCCGAGTTCTGCCGAAAGGTGTTTGACCCCTACTACATCCTGTTTACCAACAACGACATCAAGCTCTTAGAGAATAATGTCGTAGGCAAGCTGCTGGAGAAACTGCACGTCACACCGGAGGCCGGTGTGATCGGACCGAAGGTGATCAAGACCGACGGCACAGAGCAGAGCCCATGCTGCTATCTGTCGTGCTGGGACCGCGAGGTCGCCAAGCACTGGTCGTTCTTCCTGTCGAAGAAAAAGCAGACTCGACGCTTCCACCTCGACTACGCAGAGAACGCGCATGAGGGTTTCCACTACTTCGTGTTGGGGTGCTTCTTTATTGTACGCGCTAAAGACTTCTACGAATGCGGCATGTTTGACTCCAGCACATTCCTCTACGCCGAGGAGAAGATACTGGCCGAGCGCATGAAGGCCATCGGCAAGGGCATCTACTACGACCCCAGCGTCAGCGTGATACACGCTCACGGCAGCACCACAAAGAAATACGCCAAGAACAAAATACTCAAATGGCAAAAGGATAGCAATCTGTACTATTACCGCGTTTACCGCCACACCCCGGGCCGCGTCCTCTTTATGGCGAAGCTGACCAACAGCCTGGTTAGGCTAAAGAAAAGGTTGCTCTTTTGTTGAAAAATTGAAATTAGAACACGAATTACACGAATCTCACAAATATTAAACAAAAACCTAAAAAACCCTTTGCCTTATTCAATGAGTCTCGTATTGCATACGACTCTTACCGCAGCCTCTGCATCTGGCTGCAAGCAAGCTCGCGCCACACGCAGTGTCTTCGCTAAGGAGCTAACGCTCACGACTCATTGTCTGAGTCAAAGAAAAACACAGAAAACAAATTTTACATCTAACATATAACATCTAACATCCGTGCCAAAGGCACGACAGATAACAGACGGGGGTGCAACCCCCGGTACGGACACAAACAAAACATAGCCCCGAAGGGGCGACAGAACAACCAAATAACTAAATAACCAAATAGTACATAAATAGTAAATAGTAAATCGTAAAATAAGAAGTTAAAGAAGTTAACGGAGTTAACGCCCGCAAGCGGGCTCGAAGTTAAAGACAATACTCCAGCCTCAGTCAAATCATCGACTATCGTCGAGCGCGTCAGCGCGATAACTTCTGAGGAGCCACAGGCTCCGGTAACTTCTGAGCGCGAAGCGCGGTAACTTCCGAGCAAAGCGATAACTCCGAGAAAAACAAATA
Source organism: Bacteroidaceae bacterium (assembly GCA_017618515.1). The sequence continues at coordinate 10,156 of JAFZUB010000006.1, read as the reverse complement.
AACAACAATATGATACGAAAGACACTATTTATTGGCGCTATGCTCCTGATGGGAGCTGTCGGCGCTATGGCTCAGAGCCAGATGACTGACGAGCAGGTGGCTACCTACGTCACCAGCGAGCTACAGCGAGGCACCAGTCAGCAAACTATCGTCCGCAACCTTATGGGCAAGGGCGTGACTATGAATCAGCTCAACAGGGTGAGAAAGAACTACCTCTCGCGCCAAAACACTATGGCCGAGTATAACTCTCCCCTGCAGAAGGGCATAGAGCGCAACCGCAAGGCCATGGACAAGGAGGACGACAAGAAAGCCGCCGACCAGCACATGCAGCAGATGCAGCCCGTGGTGCCACCTTACGAGGTGGTCAACAACGTGGGGCTCTACAACGAGCAGACGCAAGACTCGCTGCAGATCTACATGGAGAGCCTGACGACTGCGAAGAAAATCTTCGGTCACGATATCTTCAACAAAGAGAACCTCACCTTTGAGCCCAACATGAATATGGCTACGCCCGCCAGCTATACGCTCGGCGCCGGCGACCAGGTGATTATCGATGTATGGGGCGCAAGCCAGAAGACCTTCGACTGCACCGTGTCGCCCGACGGACTGATTGTGATTGAGGACGTCGGCCCCATCCGCGTGGGTGGGCTCAGCGTGCAGGCAGCCACCGCCGCCATCAAGGCCAAGCTCGGCCAGTTCTACGGCGGCAGCCGCGTCAACCTGTCGGTAGGACAGACACGCACCATACAGGTGCAGGTGGTTGGCGAAGTGGAGATGCCGGGCACCTACTCGCTCAGCGGACTGGCCTCGGCCCTCACCGCCCTCTACGCCGCCGGCGGTATCACCGATATCGGTACGCTGCGTAACATCAAGGTGTATCGCCAGAACAGGGTGCTGACCACCGTGGACGTGTATGACTACCTCATCAACGGCAACAGCTCCAGCGACGTGCGCCTGCAGGACAAGGACATCATCGTGGTGGGCCCCTACGACTGCCTCGTGCAGATTGACGGTAAGGTGAAGCGCCCGATGTACTACGAGATGCGCTCCACCGAGAGTGTGAAGCAGCTGCTACGCTTCTCCGGCGGCTACACCGGCGACGCCTACACCAAGAACATACGCCTCTCGCGCAAGGGCGGAGAGGAGAGAAGCATATACACCATCGACGAGTTTGAGATGGGAGGCTTCGCCGTGATGGACGGCGACGAAGTGTATGTGGACAGCGTCGTGATGAAGTTCAGCAACATGGTTGAGGTGCGCGGCGCCGTCAACCACGCAGGACAGTTCCAGCTGGGCAACACCATACAGAGCGTGAAGGAGCTCATCGAGGCTGCCGACGGACTGAGGGAGGACGCCTACACCGAGCGCGCCGTGATGCACCGCCAGAGGAGCGACCTCAGCCTCGAGATGGTGGGCGTGGACCTCAAGGGCATCATGGACGGCACCGCCGCCGATGTGGCTTTGCAGAAAAACGATATGCTCTTTATCCCCAGCAAGACCGAGATGAGGGGCAAGTGGGTATTGAACGTGAAGGGCGAGGTGGTCTATCCCGGCCAGTATCCCTATGCCGACAACACCACGATACAAGATATTATCCTGCAGTCGGGCGGACTGACCGACGCAGCCAGTCTGGCACATGTGAATGTGTACAGGCGTATCTCCGACCCCACCGCCACACAGGACAACGATCTGCTGGCCGAGCAGTTCTCCTTCCGACTCGACGAGAACTACAATATTATAAGTAAAGATACGGTGTTCTACCTCAAGCCCTACGACGAGGTGAACATACGCCGCAGCCCCAGCTACGAGGAGCAGCAGAATGTGTTCGTGAACGGTTGTATCAACTTCGCTGGCTCATACAGCATGACCCGCAAGGACTACCGACTGAGCGACCTGGTGAAGGCGGCCGGAGGCTTTACCTCGCTGGCCTATGTGCCCGGAGCACGACTGACTCGCCGACTGACCGACGATGAGCGTGTGCAGCGCGACAATGCCATGCGCCAAGCACAGATACAGCTCTACGAGCAGGCCCTGAAGGCCGAGAACGCCAAGATGGACTTCGAGAAGGCCGACACGCTGCTGAGCATGAAGATGAGTCTCGACGACACCTATCCCGTGGCCGTGGACCTCGACAAGGCCGTGGCTAGCCCCGGCGGCAGCTACGACATAGTGCTGCGCAAGGGCGACGTGCTGACCATACCGCAGTTTACCAACACGGTGAAGGTGAGCGGCGAGGTGAGCTACCCCATCAGCATGAACTACAAGAAGGGCGAGAAGCTGAAATACTATATCAACCACGCCGGTGGTTTTGCCAACAGGGCCAAGAAGAGGGCCGTTTATGTGGTGTATGCCAACGGCGCCGTGGAGAAGGCCGAACGCAACTCGACGAAGGTTGTGCAGCCCGGCTGCGAGATTGTGGTGCCCACCAAGGAAGAGGGCATGAAGCTCTCTGCTGCTGAGAAGATGGCTATCGGCACCGGCACAACATCTGTTGCGACAATGATTGTCAGCTTAATGAACATGATAAAGAACTGGTAAAAACCATTGAACATTGCCGCTTCGCTCTCGAACTTGCCTGCAAGATTTGCACCGGCTTCGCCGACAGCAAATGCAAGTTCTCGCGACGGCTTTGCCGTTGAGCATTGAGCATTGAACATTGAGCATTGAAAATTGAAAATTATGGCAAAGAAAAACAATATAAATATTGGAGAGATAATCCGCAAGATTATTGCTCGCAAGAAATTGATGATTCGCAATCTGGTGATTGCCGCCCTGGTATTCGGAGGACTGATAATGTGTGTGCCCCGCACCTACACCTGCGAGGTGACTATGGCTCCCGAGTTTGGCAACACCTCTCCCCAAGGCTCACTCGCCTCAATAGCCTCCAGCTTTGGAGTGAACCTGGGCAACGATGTGCAGACCGACGCCATCTCGCCGTCGCTCTACCCCGACCTGCTGGAGTCGAAGCAGTTTGTGGCTAGCCTCTTCCCCGTGAGAGTGAAGAGCCAGGACGGACTTATCGACACCGACTACTACACATATCTTGCCAAGCACCAGAAGAGCCCCTGGTGGAGCAAGCTGGGCAAATGGATCAAAAACACCGTGAAGGGATTCTTCGCCAAGCCAAAGGAGAAAGACAAGGGCGACTACAAGCACGCCAATCCCTTCCGCCTCACCGAGGAACAGTTTAGTGTGGCCGAGAGGATAAACGGCAGAATCAAATGCTCCGTCGATAGGCGCAGCTACGTGATCACCATCCTCGTCACCGACCAAGACCCGCTGATTGCCGCCTCGATAGCCGACACCGTGAGGGTGCGCCTGCAGAACTACATCATAGACTACCGCACCAGCAAGGCAAGGGGCGACCTCGAGTACTACACAAAGCTCTACGACGAGGCGAAGAAAGAATACGAAAAGACTCTGAAAGAATACAGCATCTATGCCGACAGCCACCGCGACATGATACTGCAGACCTATATCTCGCAGCGCGACAACCTGGAGAACGCCATGCAGATGGCCTTTAATGTGTACACCGCCTTGAACCAACAACTGGAGACCGCCAAGGCAAAGGTGCAAGAGTGTACGCCAGCCTTCACTACACTTAAGTGTGCCAGCGTTCCCGTGAAGCCCAGCGGTCCGAAGCGAGTGATGTTTGTGCTGGGTATGCTTATCCTCACCTTCTTTGGCACCACCTATTATATCGTTAAGGGCGATAAGATAAAGAAAGCGCTCAAAGAATAATGGGGCTTCATCTGACTGGAAATAAGCGTAAGATAGTCAACAACCTACTGTGGGCTACCGGCGGCAAGGTGATTAACCTTGGCGGTTCGCTTATTTTAGGTATCATCGTGGCCCGATACCTCGGCGCTGAGCAGTACGGACTGATGAACTATGTCATCAGTTACGCCTTCCTCTTCCAGACTCTGGCCTGCTTCGGCCTCGACAGCATAGAGGTGCGCGAGGAGGCTGCGGGCAAGGTGCCGTTCACCACCATCATCGGCACCGCCTTCTGGATAAAGGTAGTGCTGGGCATTATCTGTATAGGACTGTCGATTGGCACCGCCATCGTCATGGGCGAAGACAGCTATACCGTGGCCCTGATAGCGATGTACTCCTGCTACATCGTGTTTAACTCCTTCGTCGTAATACGCAACTACTTCACCTCGCTGGTGCAGAACAAATACATCGTTCTGTCAGAGATATTCCGCACCTTCGTGGGCATAGCCATCAAGCTGACTATGTGGGCCCTGGACTGCTCGCTCACTTGGTTTGTCGCCGCCTTCGCCTTTGACTATGTGCTGCTGGCGGGTGGCTATATCTCGTCGTACCGCCACAAGATAGGGAGCATGAGATACTGGCATTTCTCGATGTCGTATGCCAAGTACATGATGAAGGAGTCGTTCCCCCTGCTGCTGACCAATGCCGCGGTGATTATCTACCAGCGCATCGACCAGGTGATGATAGGCCAGATGGTGAGCAAGACCGACGTGGGCTTCTTCTCCGTGGCCGCCAAGTTTGTGGAGGTGATGATATTCATCCCAGCCACCATTGCCCATACCATATCCCCCGTGCTGGTGCAGCTGCTTGACAAGAGCCGCGAGGCATACACCATCAAGGCGCAGCAGTATCTGAACATCACGGTGTGGACATGCATATTGTGCAGCATAGGAGTCTCTGTGATTTCCTACTGGCTCGTGCTTTACACCTTTGGCACCGAGTATCTGCCCGCCGCGGCAATACTGCAAGTGCTGTCGTTTAAGATGGTGAGTGTGGCCCTGTCGAACGGCGGCGGCATTATGGTTATCGTGGAGCGCCTGCAGAAGTGGGTGTTCTTCCGCGATGTGCTGGGATGCATAGTATGCGTAGGTCTCAACTGGTGGCTGCTGCCTAAGTATGGCGCCATCGCCGCAGCCTTCGTGGCCATCGCCGCCAACCTCGCCGCCGGCTATGTGGCCGATTTGCTCGTGCCGGCCTACCGCCATATCTTCCGCCAACAGACCAAGGCACTATTCCTCGGATGGCGTGACCTGATTCACATAAAGCAACTCCTCACTCCTAACTCCTAACTCCTAACTCCTAACTCCTCACTCCTCACTCCTAACTCCTAACTCCCATAGCATGTTTCTGCTGCCGTTCATATATTTCAGTTTCCTCACCTACTACCTCTATCGGAAGCAGGAGGGGTTTACCATATCTGTATATATATCGGCACTCTACAGCTTCACCGCCCTGTGCGCCATCTTCACAATCCTGGGCGGATACCTTGGCGAGGACGGCGGTATCTTGTTTGAGAACCATAATGCCGAGTTTGGCTTGCTGCCCACCATCTTCTACTGCGCCATCATCACCGCGACCATCTGGCCTTTTACCCGCTTCAACAATGGAAAGATAAAGAGTGTGGAGCTGCTCAATCCCAGGATACTCGACCTGTTTGGAGTGTGCATGATACTGATGTCTTTCCTCAACATCTACCTGGTGGCCGACTCCACCCTCGACATTCTCAACGGCGACTTTGCCGAGTTGCGCCAGAGTGTGTATGAAGGCGAGGAGTCGCCAGCCCAGCTTAAGGCTATCAGGACCTTTCCCCTCTACTATATATACCTATTTAATATAGTAACCATCTATGCTCTGCCTCTGGCCATATACAACATCACGCACCACCGCTGCGCGTGGTGGTTTAATGGCCTGCTGCTGTTTGCATCACTCTCAAAGCCCATAGCTGCTGTGCAGACTGCCGACCGCACCGAGATAGCATTCTGGGGACTGATGGCGCTGTTCACCTTCGTTATGTTCTGGCGCAAGATAACTACGAAGGTAAAAATCATACTTGTTGCCGCCGCCACACCATTCGTAATAGCCATGGGTGTGTACATAAATGCTGTGACGACCGACCGCTTCGAGAAGAGCTATGCAGGCCCTGCCGGAGCCTTGATGCAGTATGTGGGGCAGGGCTACATCAACTTCTGCTACTTCTGGGAGAACGCCAATACAGACTTTATAGCCACCGAGCGAGAGTTTCCGCTCTATAACCGTATATTCACAGGCATCATATCCGACACCGAGAGGCGCAATGTATGTTCTGCCGAGCACGGCTTCTTCATAAGCGTGTTCCCCACATTTATTGGCGATGTAATGCTCGACCTCACGCTGCCCGGCATGCTGATATGGATAATAGCCTTCATAGCCATCTGTTATCGCCTGATACCCTCCACCGACGACCAGGACACGACACTACATGCCGGCGACTACCTCATAGTGTTTATGCTCGGCATAATACCGACCTTTGGCATCTTCTACTATCGCTTCTTTAATTTCCAAAGTACGATAGTGGTATTGAGTGTGCTACTTGTCGCGTATCTGTCGAAACATACTTTCTCTTTGACGAACGAAAACGATAACGAAAACGAAGACGAAAACGAAAGGCCTACCCCCAACCCCTCCCAAAAGGAGGGGAGCCACGATAACGATTAAACTCCTAATTCCTAACTCCTAATTCCTAATTCCTAACTCCTAACTCCTAACTCGTGCAGATATCCGTCATTATACCCAACAACAACACCCTGCAATTGCTACACAGGATGATACAGAGCATTCCCGACAGCCCCGAGGTGCAGATTATCGTTGTTGACAACAGTCCGCAGCCACTTGCTGCTGACGACATCATTGGCGACCGCACGAATGTGGAGGTGTATTACTCAGACCCAGCCCGTGGTGCTGGTGGTGCACGCAACGAGGGACTGCAGCATGTAAGTGGTCGATGGATTCTATGTGCTGATGCCGACGATTTCTACACACCCGAGGCCTTCGACATTATCAGTAAGGACCTCGACAGCGACTGCGATGTAATCTACTACGGATGGACCTCCTGCTACTCTGACACCCTTGAGCCTGCCGACCGCAATTATGTTGTGCGTCAATACATACAAGCCAGCCTCAAGGGTGACGACACCCGTCTGCGCTATCATTGGGACTCGCCGTGCGGCAAGCTCGTGTCGGCTGAGTTGGTGCGCCAGCACAATATACAGTTTGAGGAGTGTCCCGCCGGCAATGATATGGGGTTTGCTGTGCGGGTTGGCACTTATGCCCACAAAGTAAAGGCTGTTGACAAGGCTGTCTATTGCGCTACCATCTCTGACGGCAGCATAATACACACAACAAGCAAACGCAATGCGGAGTCACGCTTCAAGGCAACGGTGCGCCTCAACAATTTTCTCAAAAGCCAGGGATTGCGACAATATCGTCACTCAGTAATGCGCCAATGGCTGCAGTCATGGCATCACGGGCCTGTGTTTGCCCTTAAGCTGCTCTTTCACTCGTGGCGCCAGGGCAATCCAATAACCATCGGCTCCTCGCGCTGGCTGAAGACTCTGCGCACGCTGAGACGGGAGAAACCGAAGGTCTAACGGGAATAATCAGAATTTGCGGAAAGTAAGCTGGGCTGTGTCGGAGCGGAGCACCAGCGCGGAACGGGTGAGTTTGTCTATCGCGAACTTGCCGTCGCCAGGCACTCCATATTTTGCAAGCTCATCATAATCTACTATGTCGTCCTTGGCGCCATGATAGACTGTGCCGATAGACAGGCTGTCGGCTGTGCGGCGAAAACGTGCCAAGTATTGGCTTCCCTTTCCGTTAAAAGCCATGAGGTCGAGCTGCACACTATAATATATGCCGTCGTACTTGTCAGCCACCACGTTGCCATCGGGCAGATGTTTCCACTCTGTCAGTTGCCACATTCCCGCAAAGCTGCCGTTGTCCTCAACCTTGTCGCAACTAGTGACGCCGCACAACAATGCTGTCGCTATCAATATTATTGTAAATACCTTTTTCATTTCCTTATTTCTTTTTGAAGGCGTGATTCCATGCTACAGTAAACTGTAAGCCATTGCTATGGCCCAGCAGATTGCCACCATTATGACCGTATGCCAAGCCAAAGTTGAAATCGCGAAGCCAATGGGGGTTGTAGGTAGCCTCAACCATCATGGTCCACCCATGCTGTGTGTCAACTAATGGAGAGCCATAAGTACCCCAGCTGCGCTGGTGGCTATAGAGTAAGCGGTAGCCAATCTCGTCGGTAGGCTGTCCTGCTATGCCGAAGTGGTGTGCCTTTACTCTGTTGTGGCGGACCGTTATCACTCCGTTATTGTAGATAGGTGAAATTATGAGTCCGCTACCATTGATGAAGCCGGCATGCTGCCATGCCCCGTAGGTGCCGTGGCCCCAGTAGCCGTCCTTAGCGCTGATTTGGTCTGGGACGTTGGCGGTACGATCATGGTAGATAGGTCCACTCTGGTGCTTGGTATAGAGGTATTCATAGACCACATCGGAGACAACCGGATTCTTGGGCAGGTTGAACTCCAGTCCCCACAGCATGTCTTTCCATCCATACTGCACGAAGACCTGACTATGGTCCTCGAAGTAATGCTCTGCATAGCCGCGAGCACCCCAGCCGTTGCCTTTATAATCGAGGCTGAAGTGCCACGAGCCAGTCACATTGCCCATCTCATTGGAGTAGATACCATCGGTGGGGTCGTCGCCACTGAGCACCAACACATGCCAGAAGGCACCAAGGTCTGACTTCAGCTTGAGTGTCTGCTCGGGATGACCTTTGACATAGCGAGTACCACCAAACTGAGTGTTCATCTCAAGGCCGCCAGTGAAACTGAGAGGAAATTTCTCGTCGTTACCGATGCGCAGCCATCCTGCCTTGGTATGGTAGATGGAGTTTTGGGTATAGACTGCAGCAAAATCACGCTGCCACTTATTGTCAGAGTATAAGCCGTAGCCCAAGCGAGCCTTAAGCGCCAGCCAGTTTTTGGTGCCAGGGATAGTCCAGAAGTCGGGCAGCTCCAGTCGCACCTGCGGAATGGGCCTGGCATTGATGCCTGTGGCCAAGCCACCACTACTGAGCGCCTGATTCTTCAGTTCCGAAGGGCGCTCCTTGGCGCCGACGGAGAGACGCACTTTCTTGTACTGCACATCAACATATGCCTGCTGCAGCACGAAGCGCGAGTCGTGCTTTTGAAATACCGGAGCTATCTCCAAGCCATAGCCCACTTGCCACTTACGCCCCAGGTCATCCTGCTGGTCTCGACTCAGTCCGACACGCATCGACCCCCATTTTGTATTAACAGAAGCCACGCCATAGCGATTGTTGCTCATCCAATAGGGTGCGAAGTCACCATGACTGGCAGTAGCAGTAAACTCGGTCTTGAGGTGCAATGTGTCCGTAAGGCGTGACCACTGATTGCTCTGTGCTCTGACAACGAGGGCCGCAACGGCTATACATAAAAAGAGTGATTTCTTCATACTACCTTATTTATTATTATCATCCTCGCCGAAGTCCAAGTCTTCAGCCGTAGGATAAAGGAAATCGTTATACGGGAAGCGCTGCACATGCAGCTGCCTCACCCTCTGGTAGAGCAGCGAACGAAAAGCCTCGATGCCCTCCTTAGTCAGCGCTGAGATAAAGACACAATCGCTGCCCAGCTTAGCAATCCACGACTGCTTGAGTTCGTCCATCGTCATATTCTCCTTGGTGGCAGGGGTGAGGTCAAACTCGTCCTTCTGCACAAACGAGTAGGCGTCCACCTTGTTGAAGACCATGATGGTAGGCTTATCGGCACTACCCAACTCCGCCAGTGTCTTGTCCACCACGCTTATCTGCTCTTCAAAGTCGGGGTGGCTCACATCCACCACATGCAGCAGCAGGTCGGCCTCTCTCACCTCGTCGAGTGTCGATTTGAATGACTCCACGAGGTCGGTGGGCAGTTTGCGGATGAAGCCCACCGTGTCGCTGAGCAGGAAGGGCAGATTCTGCACCGTCACCTTTCGCACCGTGGTGTCGAGAGTAGCAAATAGTTTGTTCTCTGCAAAGACCTCGCTCTTGGCCATCAGGTTCATCAGCGTTGATTTGCCAACATTGGTGTAGCCCACCAGCGCCACCCTGATAAGGCGGCCTCTGTTCTGACGCTGCGTAGTCTTCTGCTTGTCAATCTCCGCCAGGCGCTTCTTGAGCAACGACATACGGTTGAGGATGATACGGCGGTCCATCTCCAGCTGTGTCTCGCCGGGACCACGCAAGCCCACCGAGCCCTTGCCGCCACCAGAGCCTGAGCCACCGCCCTGACGCTCAAGGTGAGTCCACAGACGTTGGAGT
>JAFZUB010000059.1 GCA_017618515.1 Bacteroidaceae bacterium | reverse complement strand
GTGCTCCACTCGCCGGGCAAGACGAAGGAGGACAACCTGCGCTTCCTGACTTTCGCGGTGGAGACACTGGTGGGTGTGTACAGGCACAACGGTCTGCTGAAGGCGTCTATCATGAGCGCCACCAACCAGCACCGTCTGGGTGCCAACGAGGCACCACCCGCCATCATCTCGGCATTTCTGGGCAAGCAGATATCGGAGGTGCTCGACAAGATAGAGAACTCCACCAACGAGGAGCTTATCAGCATAAAGGGTACGAGCGAGCTCACCCTCGACATACCGCAGATACCTGACCTCAAGATTGACAACACCGACCGCAACCGCACATCGCCCTTCGCCTTCACCGGCAACAGGTTTGAGTTTCGCGCCGTGGGAGCGCAGGCCAACTGCGCCGAGGCAATGACGGTGCTCAACACAGCAGTGGCAGAGGCACTGACAAGCTTCAAGAAGCGTGTGGACGAGCATATCGCCAATGGCGAGGACAAGACCACGGCTATCGTCAGGGTGCTGCGCGAGGATATCAAGCTGTGCAAGCCCATCCACTTTGAGGGCAACGGCTACTCCGACGAGTGGAAGGCCGAGGCTGCCAAGCGCGGACTGGACTGCGAGACATCGTGTCCGCTCATCTTCGACCGCTACCTCGACATGGAGAGCATCCGCATGTTTGAGGAGCAGAACGTGATGCGCGAGCTGGAACTCAAGGCCCGCAACGAGATTAAGTGGGACACCTACACCAAGAAGATACAGATAGAGGCTCGCGTGTTTGGCGACATGGCGATGAACCAGATTATCCCCGTGGCCACACGCTACCAGAGCATGCTGAGCGACAACGTGAGCAAGATAGCCGCCACATTCCCCAAGGAGGAGGCCGACAAGCTCAACGCCGACAATATCAACATTATCCGCGAGATTTCCGACCACACCAGCTTTATCATCGAGAATGTCAAGGCAATGGTAGAGGCACGCAAGGTTGCCAACAAGATTGAGTCGGAGAGGGAGAAAGCCGTGCAGTATCACGACACTGTGCAGCCGTATCTCGAGAGCATCCGCTATCATGTGGACAAGCTCGAGCTGATTGTGGAGGACGAGTTGTGGGTATTGCCTAAGTATCGAGAGCTGTTGTTTATAAGATAACGAAAACGATAACGAAAGAACCAGATGAAATCAAATCGTGCTATTATCATTCTTGCGCTGAGCACCATATTGATTGGCGCACTGCTCATCGCCTTTCCTGCCAATGCAGCCAAATGGCTGGTGATGGCTATCGGAGCACTGTTTCTGGTGCCGGGTGTTGTGGGCGTAACAACCTATGCCATACAGCGCCACCGTCAGGCAAAGGCTCTGGCTGAGGGTAAAGAGACGAAGGACAACAAAGACGATAAGAATGAGAAGAAAAACAAGAATATCTTCCCGTTCATCGGCCTCGGCAGCATACTCTTTGGTGCTGTGCTGCTGATTATCCCCAGCAGTTTCCAGAACGCGTTGCTCTATATCCTCGGCGCATTCCTGGTGCTTGCCGGACTGACGCAGATTTACCGTTTCCTGCAGCTGCGCAAGCAGTATCAGCTCAGTGCTGTGCCCTACATTGTGTCGGCGCTGGTTAGCATTGCGGGTATCGTGATAATCGTGCTCAACTACAACGGCGGCACCGTGACCACTGCCAAAACGGCGACCAATCCGTACTATCTGCCATCGATAATCTTTGGAGTGGCAAGTGTGGTATTCGGTCTGTCGGAGATAATCTACGCCATCCAATTCCGCAAGAGTGACAAAACTCCGGCGCCTCAGCCTGCAGCTGAAGCGCCGAAGCCTGCGGAGCCTGAACCGACTCCTGCCCCTTCGTTTCAAGTGCCCGAGTACACAACCACCAACGACGCTTCGTACGCCACCAGTGCACAGCCCCGTACTACCAATCCTACGATAGAGGCTGAAGTTGACAGCGAGACCTGACATGCTGACACTCACCCTTACACGCCACGGCCAGACCGTGGAGAACGTAGAAGGCATACTGCAAGGACAGACGGCAGGCCATCTCACCGCCGCGGGTATAGCCCAAGCCAAAATGCTGAAGACACAGCTGAATGCAGAGGATTACGACATTATCCTCTGCAGTGACCTTGAGCGTACCCGTGTGTGTGCCGAGATAATCAACAAGAAGCTGAAGTTGCCTCTGGTTGCCACCCCCTTGTTGCGCGAACGCGACTGGGGGGAATATACTGGCCGCAGGATAAGCACCATCACTACCCCGCCCTCGCAGTTTCCGCCCAGCATAGAGAATGCAGAGCAGCTTGCTGCGAGAGCGCAGCGTTTTGTGAGACATATCCTCGACCACTACGACGGCAAACGGTTGCTGTGCGTGGGACACGGCTACTTCAACCGCTGCATACAGGCCTTGATAGAACAACAGACGGTGCACGACACACCCAGATGGGAGAATGTGGAGCTGCGCACCTTCACCATAGACAGCGACATACTCTCACACCAAGGTCCCACCGACTATATCGTGAGCGAGAGATGATGCGGCGCATGCGAGAATTGTCAAGCAAACACTAATCATGAACGTCTGGAAAACAGTGCTCTTTATCTTCTGTGTCCTCTGCGGACTTGCGCTGATTTGCGTGGGACTGCCCAAGGACGGCATTAAGATTGGCAACACCACGCTGGAGTGGCCGTCGCTGAAAGAGGCACTTACTCCCGCCGCCACTGAGAGCACCGCAGACGTTGACGAGGCACTGCAAGCACGCATCAATGCACTGCGCGACGCCAAGCAGAAAGAGTTTGACGAGTTCTGCAGCGAAAATCCTGCCCGCATATACCTCCCCAATAACGACACTACATACCTCGACGCTTTCTTCGAGGCCCTCGACAATGCCAACAAGAAGCCGGTGCGCATCCTCCACTACGGCGACTCGCAGCTGGAGTGCGACCGCATGACAGCCGATCTGCGCGAACACTTCCAAAGCAAGTTTGGCGGTGGCGGCGTAGGCATGGTGCCAGCCGTGCAACCCATTGCCACATATACACTGGGACAGAGCGTCAGTCCCGCCCTCCGTCACTACTGCGCCTACGGCTCACCTGAGTTTCGTGCCGGCCACTGGCGCTACGGTCCTATGGCATCGATGTCGAGGGTGGATGGCGGCGCATCGTTCAGCTTCACCGCTCACGGCGGTGAGAAATTCCCCCACTGCCAGGAGTTTCAGAAAGTGTCCGTTGCCATCAAGGGCAGCGGCTCGCTACGCGTTAGGGCTGCCGACAGCACCTACCAGCTCACCAGCAAGATAGAGGCCGACAGTGCGCTGCGCATCTTCACCACCACACTCAAGCGCCCCACCAACCGCGCCACACTAACCGTGAGCGGCAATATGGATATCTACGGCATCATGCTCGACGGCAAGAGTGGCGTGGCGATGGACAACATACCTATGCGAGGATGCTCCGGCATTATGTTCACCTCCATCGACCGCAAGTCGTTTGCCCCATTCTTCAAGCAACAAAACGTGGGACTCATCATCCTGCAATACGGCGGCAACTCAGTGCCATACCTCAAAGGGCCCCAGTCTATCAGCACCTACGCCGACCAAGTGCGCAAGCAGATAGCCCTGTTCCGCAAAGTGGCTCCGAAAGCACGGATACTCTTTATCGGTCCCTCCGACATGGCCACCAGTATCGGCGGTCGCATGCAGACCTACCCCCATCTTGACGAAGTGATTGACTCACTGCGCACGGCGGTCAACGAACAAGGCGCAGCCTACTGGGACATGCAGGGAGCGATGGGCGGCAACGGCTCGATGGTGCAGTGGGTGAAGGCGCGTCCAGCCCTGGCCGGCACCGACTATATTCACTTCACTCCCCGCGGTGCGGAGCAGATATCGCAGATACTCTACGACACCTTCTTGCTATACTATAAGTTCTATCGTTTCCGCAAAAATGAAAGCTAAAACAAAAATAAATATACTACTGTTCATCAGTATATTATCGGTGGCGATTGTTAGAGCACAGAGTCATCGCTTCAACGTGCAGCCTATTGACTCGCTGCCATGCGTGGTGCAAGACTCTGCCTACCTTTATTTCCCCGGCAGTCACAAGGTGTTCGACCGTCTCTACACCAAGCTCACCGCCCTGCTCAGCAAGGGACAGCAGCGCATCAATGTGCTCCATATCGGCGGAAGCCATGTGCAAGCCGGTCATTTCTCAGGCCGTATGCGCAGCAACCTCGTAGCCATCAGCGACAGTGCCAGCCGCTGGCATTCGCAGCCTGCAGACCGCGGCCTCGTCTTCCCCTTCAAAGTGCTGCGCACAAATGCCCCCTCCAACTATAGCTTCAGCTACACAGGGAAGTGGTTCACCAGCCGTTGCATATCGCAGAGCCCCGATGCAGTGCTCGGACTAGCCGGAGCCGCAGCCATCACACGCGACTCCACCGCCACCCTCACCCTCTCCATCGGTAGCGACGCGTGGCAGTTCTCGCAGCTCCACCTTCTCGGCTATGCCAGCAGCCCCACGGTCTATCCCGTGCTAGTAGTGGATGGCGACACCATATATCCCTACCCTGCCGACGGCACCACCGGATACCTCTTCCCCTTGCCGCGCTATCAGAGCAGCTGCACTCTCGCCTTCGTGGGACTCGGCAACGGAGAGAGCTTCACAGTGCGCGGCATGCTACCCTTCAGTGGGCGCAGCGGCATCACCTACAGCGAGTCGGGAGTAAACGGTGCCGCCGTGCCGTCGTGGCTACGCTGCGCAGCCTTCGGCGAGGAGCTGGCCCTGCTGCCACCCGACCTCGTAGTCTTTGGCATAGGCATTAACGACGCCGCCTGCAGCTACGACAAATTCAATCCCGAGACATTCAAGCAGAACTACCGCGACCTCATTGCCCGCATACAGAAGGTCAATCCAAATGTTGCCTTGCTATTCATCACCAACAACGACTGCTACCAAACCGTGAGCACACGTCGCTACAATGCCAACACACCGCGTGTGGAGCAAGCCTTCAAGGAGCTCGCCGCCGAGTATGACGGCTGCGTATTCAATGTCTTCCGGATTATGGGAGGCCCGCGCTCTGCCGGACACTGGGTGAGTCAGGGCCTAATGCAGCGCGACCGTGTACACTTCACCAAAGCCGGCTACCTGCTCATAGCTGACCTGCTGTATAACGCAATCATTAGGGATTACGAGAAATCTATAAACACTGGGAATTAAACATTGGAATCCATTGCTGACATATTAACTTCTCTGTGGGAGTACATCCAGAGTGTGTTCTCCTTCAATCCC
>JAFZUB010000058.1 GCA_017618515.1 Bacteroidaceae bacterium | reverse complement strand
GCAGCTCTTGGAGGTCATCTTGAGCGTGGATATAATCCTGTGTGGCATCGTGCACATAGATGATAAAGTCGGCCTGTGCAGCAGTGTTGATGGTCCTCTCTATTCCCATGGCTTCCAGCGGGTCATCGCTCTCACGCAAACCTGCGGTGTCGATTATCCTAAAAGGGATGCCCTCTATGACAAATGTCTCTTCAATTGTATCGCGTGTGGTGCCGGGGATGTCACTGACAATGGCACGGCTGTCGTGGAGCAGTGCGTTGAGGAGGGAGGACTTGCCCGCATTGGGGCGACCGATAATAGCGACGGGAATGCCACGCTTAATGGCGTTGCCCATATGGAAGGACTGACGCAGTTCGTTGACGCAGTGACTAATCTGCCCAACGAGCGACTGCAGGTGACTGCGGTCGGCAAATTGGAGGTCTTCCTCAGAGAAGTCGAGTTCAAGTTCGAGGAGTGCGGTAAGGTCAACCAGTTGCTGACGCAGTTGCTCCAGCTCTTTGGCATAGCCGCCACGGAGCTGGCTGATGGCAAGGCGGTGGGAGGCGGCATTGGTAGAGTCGATGAGGTCGGCGACAGCTTCCGTCTGGGAGAGGTCGAGTTTGCCGTTGAGGAATGCCTGTCGGGTGAATTCGCCTGGCTCGGCAAGTCGGGCACCGCTGTCGAGGAGCGCCTGCAAGAGTGCCTGCTGCACATAGAGAGAGCCATGGCAGGCGATTTCCACGGTGTCGTCGCCAGTATAGGAATGGGGTGCGCGATAGGTGGTGACAACCACCTCGTCGAGCAGTTCGTCATTAACCATGAAGCGGGCAAAGGAGGTGGCAGGCCGGCTGCCTTGAGGCTGGGGTAGTGACAGATGGTGGGAGGCTATATCGAAAGCATCGGAACCCGAGAGTCGGACGATGGCGATGGCACCCAGGCCGTGAGGGGTAGATATGGCTGCTATGGACATGGCACTGATAGAAAGTGGGGTTATGCTCTATTCTTGGGACTCAGAGATATCGGGGCGATAGTCATCGCCAAAGAGGGACTGCATCTGGTCGTCGGTGAGGCCTAGGTCGGCCTTCATCTTATACATATTGGGGTAGGCGAGGAAAAGGAGCAAGATGAGGAGGATGGTGACCATTAGTAAGGAGGTGTCGGACATGAGGAGGATGAGCAGACTCTCGATAACGACGATAGCAAGGGTACCACGATAGAGAGAGGTGATATACGAGGTGTAGCCCTGGAGCTTGGCCTCTAGGTCGTCAAGTTGGCGCAGGCGCGGGGCTGTCTTGCGGATGGTCATCAGCGACATGACGACAGCCAGAACGGCTAGGATGGTGCCTGAGATAAGCATCCAGCGGGAGACCTGCTGGGACTGGTAGCTGATATGCCAGGGGCAGAAATGAAAGATGACTACAAGCAGGACGACAGCAATGGAGCCATAGAGACCCCAGTTGGCGTTGCGGCGGATTTTCTGAATAATAGACTGATGGGACATAAGGTTTGATATTGTTGGATAAAACTATTTTACTTGAGTTTGTCGCGGAGGAAACGGGCGGTATAGGAGGTGGGGTGCTGGACAAGTTGCTCGGGAGTGCCGGCAAAGAGGAGGTTGCCACCTTCGCGCCCACCTTCAAGACCGATGTCGATGACCCAGTCGGCAACCTTGATGATGTCGTGGTGATGCTCGATGACGATGATGGTGTGGCCGCGAGCAATGAGACTGTCGAACGACTGGATGAGTTTCTGGATATCATGGAAATGGAGTCCGGTGGAGGGCTCGTCGAAGATGAAGAGCTTGGGGCGGTCGGTGGAACCCTTGATGAGATAAGAGGCAAGTTTGACACGCTGTGCCTCGCCACCGCTGAGAGAACTGGAGGACTGTCCGAGTTTGAGGTAGCCGAGACCGACATCCAGGAGGGGTTGTAAGCGATCGAGAATGGCACGCTGTCCCTCAAAGAACTCGATGGCCTGCGCCACCGTCATGTCGAGTACCTCGGAGATATTCTTGCCATTGTACAGCACCTCGAGGGTTTCCTCTTTAAAGCGAGTGCCGTGGCACTCTTCGCAAACGAGGTGCACATCTGCCATAAACTGCATGCCGACGGTGACATAGCCCTCACCTTCACACACCTCACAGCGGCCGCCCTCGGTGTTGAAGGAGAAATAACCGGGCTTGTAGCCTCGTGCCTTAGCGAGGGGCTGGTCGGCATAGAGCTGACGAATCTCGTCGTAAGCCTTCATATAGGTGGCGGGGTTGCTACGGGTGGAACGGCCGATGGGATTCTGGTCGACCAACTCGACACCACTGAGCATGGCGAGGTCGCCTGAAATGCCGTCGCACTTGCCCAAATAGTCGGTAGCCCCTTCAAAACGCTTGTAGAGGACATCGTATAGCACCTGCTTGACGAGGGAGGTCTTGCCCGAGCCACTGACGCCGGTGACCACGGTGAGGACTCCCAAGGGGAAGTCGACATCGATATGCTTGAGGTTGTTACAATAGGCACCGTGGACAGAGATACGGTCGCGCCAATGGCGACGGGAGTGCGGCACAGGGATTTGCAACTTGCCCAAGAGATACTGTGCGGTGAGCGACTGTTTGGGAGGCTGCTCTATCAACTGGTCGGGAGTGCCGGCAAAGACCACTTCGCCACCCAGACGGCCAGCCCCCGGTCCGATGTCGATGATATAGTCGGCGGCTCGCATGATGTCCTCGTCGTGTTCGACCACTATGACGGTGTTGCCCAAATCGCGCAGTTGCCGCAGGACTTGGATGAGCCGGGCGGTGTCGCGCGAATGGAGACCTATGGAGGGCTCGTCCAGAATATACATACTACCCACCAAAGAACTGCCAAGCGAGGTGGCAAGGTTGATGCGCTGTGACTCGCCGCCACTGAGGGTATTGCTAAGACGACTAAGGGTGAGATATCCGAGTCCCACATCAAGGAGGTACTTGACCCGATGTTCCAACTCGAGGAGCAGGCGAAGCACCACCTGGCGTTCATGGTCGGTGAGTGTAGAGCCGTCGGCAGTAGGGGCACCCTGTATGTCGGCAAGCCACT
>JAFZUB010000057.1 GCA_017618515.1 Bacteroidaceae bacterium | reverse complement strand
TCTTCCAGGTAGCGCGCAATCGTTTCCTTCAGCCCCAAATAGAGGGCGTCGCATATCAGTGCGTGGCCGATGCTCACCTCGTCAGTCCAAGGAATACGCTCATGGTAGAATCCCAGGTTCTCAAGGCTCAGATCGTGCCCTGCATTGAGGCCCAGCCCCAGCTCGCGAGCCACACACGCCGCCTCCACATAGGGCGCAATGGCCGCCTCACGGTCGGCTGAATAGCCGGCAGCGTAAGGCTCAGTGTAGAGCTCCACCCTGTCTGCTCCGGCAGCTGCGGCAGCCTCCACCATCCTCGGCTCGGCTGCCACAAAGATAGAAGTCCTGATGCCCGCCTCCTTAAACGGCGCCACAACATCGGTGAGGAAAGCCTTATGGCTCACAGCATCCCAGCCTGTGTTGGAAGTAATCTGGGCAGGCAAGTCAGGCACCAGTGTAACCTGCGCCGGCTTAACATCCAGCACCAATTGGCAGAAATCCTCCGACGGATAACCCTCGATATTAAACTCCGTATGCAATGCTGGCTTGAGAGCATACACATCCGAGCGACGTATATGCCTCTCATCAGGACGCGGATGCACAGTGATACCCTGAGCTCCGAAACGCTCGCAGTCCAGCGCCACCCCAACCACATCGGGGTTATTACCACCGCGGGCATTGCGCAGAGTTGCTACCTTATTTATATTAACACTTAGCTTTGTCATATTATTTGCCAATTTTTATGTCAACGAATCAAAGTTTTTCACTTATTGAGTGCAAAAATACCAAAAAAACACTAACCACTAACCACTAACCGCTAAACTTTTATTACTTTTGCTGAAAAATCTATTAATTGTGAGCAAGCTAAACAAAACATTTGCCATTTTCGGCAACAAATTCCAGGCAGAGAAGTCCGCCAACATCAAGCAAGTGCTGCAGAGCATCGCTGCCACCGGCAGCCGTATCATCATCGAGCAAGATTTTGCGGAGTTCCTGCGCCGCCATGTCGACATCAGTCGCATCACCTTTGAGCAGGCGCCCCATCAAGACATCGCCGCAGACTTCGCCGTCAGCATTGGCGGCGACGGCACCTTCCTCAGCACAGCGCAGCTCGTGGGCGACCGCCGCATGCCCATAATAGGCATCAACACGGGGCGGCTCGGCTTCATCAGCGACATACTGCCACAAGATGCTGACAGCATACTCCGCGACATCGCCGAAGGCAACTACAAGATAGAAGAGCGTTCGCTGCTGCAGGTGGACGAGGTCTCCCCCACTGGCGGAGATTTGGAGGGCGCCTTTGCCCTCAACGAGGTAGCCATACTCAAGCACGACAACTCG
The DNA here is from genome assembly GCA_017618515.1 of Bacteroidaceae bacterium. The sequence goes on along the minus strand of JAFZUB010000057.1, from coordinate 3,268 downwards.
TCGATGATAAGCATCCACGCCACCGTTGACGGCAACTACCTCGCCACCTACCTCGCTGACGGACTCATCATTAGCACACCCACCGGCTCCACCGGCTACTCGCTCAGCGTGGGTGGTCCCATCATCTCGCCCGACTCCAAGTCGATAGTCCTCTCCCCCATCGCAGCCCACAGCCTCGCCGTGCGTCCCATCATCCTTAACGACAGCGTTAAGATAGAACTCAGCGTTCACAGCCGCAGCCACAACTTCATGCTCGCCGTTGACGGCCGCAGCGAGAGCCTCTACGAAGACACCGTCATCACCATCCAAGCTGCGCCCTACAAGCTTCAGATAGTGCGCCGCAACGACCACTCCTTCTTCGACACCCTGCGCAACAAACTCCTCTGGGGAGCAGACAAAAGATAAAAACGAGAAGTTAAAGAATGCCAAAGGCATCGCGAGAGCTTCATCGGTGGTCGCACAAAGTGCGGGCTGATATTAAGAAGCTCGAGAGTGAAACGGCAAGTTAATGCCCGCAAGCGGGCAAGAAGTTAACGCTTGCTCCGCAAGCGAGAAGTTAAAGACAATACTCCAGCCTCAATCAAAACATTCGACTATCGTCGAGCGCGTCAGCGCGATAACTTCGAGGAGCCGCAGGCTCCGATAACTTCTGAGCAGCAAAGCTGCGATAACTTCTGAGCGAAGCGATAACTCCTAAAAAATATGAAGTACTCCACCAAGCAGATAGCACGCCTCGTATGGCAAGAACTGAAAGCCAACAAGCTGCAGGCCACCAACAACACCGTGGCCGGACTGCTCATCGTGGGGTTGGAGTTCCTCTTCGTGTGGCTCACCAAGCAGACCATTGATATAGCCACCGGCACCAGCGACATCTTCTCTTTCCGCACCGCCGTCATTCTACTTGTGGCCACCCTCCTCGTGCAGTTGCTGCTCGGCGCATACCGCAGCTGGGTCAACGCCATGCTTTCCGTCAAGGCCAGCAACAAGATGCAGATGGACATCTTCAGGCGTGCACTGCTCACTCCGTGGGCGGCGCTCAAGAGCTTCCATAGCGGCGATATCATCAACCGAATAGAGAAAGACGTCAACGTTATCGTCACTCTAGTAACCGACACCCTCCCCTCCTTCATCATCGTCTGTGCGCAGTTCATCGGAGCCTTCGTCTTCCTCTACATCATGGATCGCACCCTGGCGCTGTTTGTCGTCATCATCATACCCTTCTTCCTCGTCATCGGCAAGCTCTATATCAAGACCATGCGCCGCATCTCGCGTCAGATACGCCAGACCGACAGCCATCTGCAAGCGCAGTATCAGGAAGGCATCACCAACCGCGTAGTCATCAAGACCATCCACGGTGCCACCGACGAGATAATACAGCGCACCCTCAAGACGCAGGGCAAAATGGTACGCCTCGTCCACAACCGCGCACGCTACTCCGTCACCTCCAACCTCATAATGAACTTCGGCTTCACCGTAGCCTACCTCTTCACTTTCGTATGGGGCACATATCACCTCAAGATAGGTCTCATCACCTACGGAGCCCTCATAGCCTTCGTGCAGCTCGTGGCCCAGATACAACGTCCCGCACGTAGCCTCGTCAAGTTCATACCCGACCTTATCAGCGCCCTCACCTCTGGCGAGCGCATCCTCCAGATAAAGCAAATGGACGAGGAAAAGAACGAAGAGATAACAGAGAACAATGGTCAATGGTCAATGGTCAATGGTCAATGGTCAATTACCCTCACCAACGTCACATTCGGCTACAGGGCAGGGCGCGACATACTCCACAACTTCTCGTGCAAGTTCCCCCCCCGCAGCCGCACAGCCATCATGGGCCCCACCGGGCAGGGCAAGACGACCCTCATACGCCTCATCCTCGCACTCATCAAACCCCAGCAAGGCACCATAGAGATGGGCGGCATCCCCATATCCCCCTCCGCACGCCACTACTTTGCTTATGTGCCGCAGGGCAACACACTCTTTAGCGGAACCATACGCTCCAACCTGCAACTCGCTGCACCCGATGCCACCGATGAACAATTGCTCGAGGCACTGCGCCTCGCCAAGGCCGATTTCGTCATCCGTCTCAAGGAGGGACTCTCCTCGCAGTGCGGCGAACACGGCATCGCCCTCAGCGAAGGACAGGCACAGCGTCTATGCATAGCCCGCGCACTTTTGGTTGACGCTCCCGTGCTCCTACTCGACGAGGCCACCTCCGCCCTTGACCCCGACACCGAGGCCGCAGTGCTCCACAACATCTGCACCACCCTCACCGACAAGACCATTATCTGCGTCTCCCATCGCGAAAAAATCCTCGACTTCTGCGACCAAGTCATACGGTTGTAAGAATAGCCCCCTCACTTCTCGTACCTTATTTATAATTAAAAACATAAATATTTGGTGGTTCAAAAAGTAATTATTACTTTTGCACCACTAAAACCAATTCGTTAATTTAATACTATGAGAAAAACATTACTTCTAACATTTTTAGCGCTCATCGCCTTCACCGCAGGGTCGTGGGCTCAACTCACTCAAGATGCAAACGGCTACTACCTCCTGGGGTCAGTACAGGACTGGGATGACTTTGCCGCACTGATCAACAACGGAACAAATACTGCAGCCAATGCAAAGATGACAGCAGATATCAACCTTGGCGACGATCAGACTTACATCTCTCCAACGTGGTATGGTGAATTCTCTGATAAGCACTACCACGGAACTTTTGACGGACAGGGACATACACTTACGGTACACTATAATAGTTCCAATACGTGGCACACTCCCTTTAGTCAGACAAGTGGTGCAACAATCAAGAATCTCCATGTGGCAGGTACAATCACATCCACATCGTCAGAACCTTCACACATGAGTGGCCTTGTCAGTAATTCAGCAGGCAATGATGTAATTGAGAATGTGTGGGTTTCAGCGGATATTACTGGTGGTAATAATTCCTGGATTGAGTGTGGTGCCTTTATCGGGTGTAATAATTGCGGCAATACGACAATTACAGACTGCTTGTTTACAGGCTCCATTACTACTACAGGAGGTCATAATGGTTGCTTCGCAGGCTGGGTCCAAGACTACAGTCCTTCATCAGTTACAACTACTAATTGTTTATCAACAGGTACATTTACATTGGGTTCGTATAATTCGGTATCCAGAGGTACTTTAAACAATTGTTATGTCAAGACATACCCTGCTTCCATCCCCACAGAAATGCAAATTACAAACGAGCAACTTGTTGACGGCACTATTGCCTACAACTTAC
>JAFZUB010000056.1 GCA_017618515.1 Bacteroidaceae bacterium | reverse complement strand
GAAAGAGAGACTCCCCGTCTCCTGTATTAGTATTTGCTCCAACTGCTGGAGGGCGGAGTGGTAGTCATCGCGCACATCCTCGGGGTGGAGGCCAATCATGGGGTAGAGGAAGTCGGGATAGCGGCTGCACAGCTCTACTGCCTTGAGTGTTGAGGCGACATCCGTCGGGGGGATGAGAATCTTGATGGCTCCCGCCTCACGGGCTCGGGCTATGACCTGGTCAATATCCTGGGCATAGTCTTCTTCGTAGAGGTGAGCGTGGGTATCAATGTATTTAACATTGAACATTGAACATTGAGCATTAAAAGATTAGTAGCTGCGGTTGATGAGCGAGAGGGCAAAATCATGGAGCGATTGCTTGCCTTCGGGGGAGAGAGAGATGCTGCTGAGAGTGCGCTGCGCCTCCATAAAGTAGTAGTTTATCTTATCAGCGGTAATAGTCTTGATATTTAGCTGATTATAGATGTCAGTTACTGCAGCTATTTTCTGCTCTTCGTCAAAGTCGGTGGTGGTGGTCCAGCGGGTGAGTTCAGCGAGTTGCTGAGCATTGGCAAGCTGGAAAGCGTTGATGAGGAGGAAGGTCTTTTTGTTGCACAGGATGTCTCCTCCAATGCGCTTTCCAAATACCTTCGGGTCGCCATAGACATCGAGCAGGTCATCTTGCAGCTGGAAGGCCAGGCCTATCTGCTCGCCGTACTTGTAGAGCTGGTCTGCCACGGTAGGCGAGGCACCAGAGAGGATGGCACCCATCTTGGCTGCGCAGGCTATGAGCACAGAGGTCTTGAGGCGAATCATCTCTATGTATTCGTCCTGTGTGACATCGGTGCGAGTCTCAAAATTCATGTCGTATTGCTGTCCTTCACCAATCTCCAGCGCTGTGGTGATGAAGGTGTCCATTGCCTCGCTGATATTGGGCAGATGGGTGGAGAGGATATGCTTGCATGCCAGTACCAGCATTGAGTCGCCAGAGAGGATGGCTGTATTGCTGTCCCACTTGCGGTGGACAGTTGGCATACCGCGACGCATGTCTGCGCGGTCCATGAGATCGTCGTGGAGTAGGGTATAGTTGTGGTAAGTCTCGATGCCTATGGCAGCCGGCATCACCTTGTGGATGTCTGTGCCGAGAGCCTGGGCTGTGAGCAGCATCATAACGGGGCGTATCCTCTTGCCGCCGATGGAGAGCACGTATTCTATTGGTTCATAGAGGCCTGTGGGGCGGGTGGGGTATTGTATGGTTGCGATGGCCTCGTTTACCTTGCTGAGTATTTGGTCGGAATTGAGCATGAAATAGAGAATAGAGAATAGAGTTAATCTAATTCAAAGACGATGGGGAGTGTAACCTGCGAGCGAATAGGTCTGCCATATTTGCGTGCTGGAGTCCAGGGGCGCATCTCGCCGATGACACGCAGTGCCTCAGTGTTGAGCATCTTGTTGGCGCTCTTGATGATGCGTGCGTCCTTGGTGGTGCCGTCAGCATCCACTATGAAAGCCACGGTGACAGTGCCCTGCACTTTCTGGCGTATGCAAGCCGGGGGATAGACCATTGTGCTGTCGAGCCACTTCATGAAGCTGGCTATGCCGCCCGGATAGCGAGGGATGCTGTCCACTATCACGCCATCGGTGCGCTCTTCATCGAGGGCGAGCTCCAGCTTGGTTTCTTTGAGCAGGGTGGAGAGCGAGTCCTTGGAGAGGTCTTCTATCTTCTCGGGATCAACGGGCTCATCCTTCTTCACAGTGAGCATGTCGGCTATGGGGTCCACGTCTTCTATCTTGGGCTCTGCCTTGTCGCTCATCTCCGGCTCACTCTTCTTCTCCTCGGGGCGTCGCTCAGGGCGTGCCTCCTTGATGCGCACTCCCTCAAAGCGAGTGATGTTCTCGCCAATGTCATAGGTCTGGGGCGGCTCGGAGAAGATAATCATCAGTGCTACGATGGGTGCGACAAGGATAAAGAGCAGACTGCCGAGGCATCCAAGAGCCTTGGTATAGCGACGACCTGTCTCTTTGCGTATCTTGTAAGCTCCGTAGTCTTTGTTACGGTCCTCAAAGACCATGTCGCACCATTTCTTGCCTAATATTTGGTTGTCGCGTAGCACTCAGTAAGGGTTTGTTGCTTCAAAAAAACTGCGCCCGTATTATCATAAAATGATAATTCTCGCGTTATTTTATATGTAAATATGGTTTTGCGAGCGCAAAATTACGTCAGTTATTTGAAATTAGAGTAACTTTGTAGCGAAAAATGTTGATAGGATGCGAAAAGGTTTATTTCTTTTAACACTTATTGTGATACCGATGGCTGTTTTGGGCCAAGAAGCGGGGTCTGTTTTTAATTTTTTAAAGATTCCAATGTCGGCACACGTTGCAGCCCTTGGTGGTGACAATGTGTCGCTGAAACTTGACGACCCGACTCTGGTTTTCTCCAACCCTGCGCAGGCAGCAGCCGTGAACGATAACACACTCAATCTGGACTATCAGACCTATGTGGCCGACTCCAAGATATTGGGTGCAGCTTTTGTGAAGGTTTTCAGTGTGAGGCATACCGTGGCTCTTACGGGTCAGTTGTTTGACTATGGCAAGATGGACGAGACTGACGAGGACGGCAATGTGCTCGGTGAGTTCTCGGCCAAGGATATTGCTATCTCAGCCTTGTATAGCTACACGATGGGCGGCCACTGGGTGGGCGGTGCCACAGGTCGCTTCATCACCTCCAAGTATGCCGAGTATTCGTCTACGGCAGTGAGTGTGGACCTCGGCATGCACTACGACAACGAGGCAAAGGGTCTCTCCTTTGGCGTAGCACTGAAGAATATCGGTGCGCAGCTCTCCTCTTTCCACGATGACCATAAGGACAACCTGCCGTTTGATATGCAGGTGGGTGTAACGCAGAAGATGGCCCACGCTCCGTTCCGTTTCTCTATAACGCTGAAGGACCTTACGCGCTGGAGCAACCATTATTACTACAACCCCAAGGGCAAGAGCAGCTTTGGTCGCAAGTTGACCAACCATATAGTGATTGGTGCAGACTTTGTGCCCACGAAGAATATCTATGTGGCTGCGGGCTACAACTTCCGCCGTGCCAATGAGCTGAAGGCTGCAGGTAGCAGTCGTGGAGCAGGACTGTCGTTTGGTGCAGGCTTGCTGACCAACAAGGTGAAGGTTGGTGTGTCGTACGCCAAATATCATGTAGATGCCAATTCGCTGCTGTTTAATGTTTCCTATAGCTTTTAGTGTGATATGAAGAAGATAACAATTGCTTTCGACGGCTACTCCTCGTGTGGCAAGAGCACTATGGCTAAGGAGCTTGCTGCCCGCGTAGGTTATACCTTTGTGGACACTGGTGCCATGTATCGTGCTGTGACTCTGATGGCCCTGAGGGCTAACTTGTTTGACAGTGAGGGTAAGGTGGACGATGATGGCTTGCGCAAGTTGCTGGCCACTGCCACTGTGACCCAGAAATACAATCCAGAGCTGGGACAGGCCGAGACGTTTCTCAACGGTGAGAACGTGGAGGGCGAGATACGCAACATGGAGGTATCGGACAGAGTGAGCATCATTGCTGCGCTGCCTTTTGTGCGCACTGAGATGGTGAAGCAGCAGCAGGCGATGGGTGAGCAAGGCGGCATTGTGATGGATGGCCGCGATATCGGCACCACAGTCTTTCCCAATGCTGAGATGAAGATTTTTGTTACTGCGCTGCCGCAGGTAAGAGCACAACGCCGTTACTTGGAGCTGAAGGGCAAGGGTGAGGACGTGACTATAGAGGAGGTGCTCCGCAATCTTGAGGAGCGCGATTATATTGACTCTCACCGCGAAGTGAGTCCGTTGCGTCAGGCTGATGACGCAGTGGTGCTTGACAATACCAACCTTACACGCGCCGAGCAGTCTGCCATGCTGTTTGCCCTCTACAATGAGCGCATCAAAGATTAAAATCGAGATTGACGAGAATTCAGGCTTTTGCTTTGGAGTGACCACTGCCATAAGCAAGGCCGAGGAAGAGTTGCAGCGGAGCGATTGCCTCTACTGCCTTGGTGACATTGTGCACAATGGCAAGGAGTGTGAGAGGCTTGGCTCGCTGGGACTGCAGGCCATTGACCATGAGCAGCTGCGTTCGCTCAGAGGTGGCAAGGTGCTGCTTCGTGCCCATGGTGAGCCGCCGGCCACCTATGCCACGGCTGAGGCTAACGGCATAGAGATAATTGATGCCACCTGTCCTGTGGTGCTGCAGCTGCAGCGTCGCATAAGAGCTGAGTATGAGAGCAATCCCGATGCGCAGATAGTCATCTTTGGTAAGCCCGGCCATGCTGAGGTGCTCGGCCTTGTGGGGCAGACAGAGGGTCATGCCATTGTGCTCTCCGATACTGAGGATGTAGCTACGCTTGATTTCCGTCGCGATATACGTCTGTTCTCACAAACCACACAGCCTCTGGAGGAGTTTCAGAAGATAGTGTCGTATATCCGCGAACACATAGAGCCAGAGGCCACCTTTATGTATTATGATACTGTGTGTCGCCAGGTGAGCAACCGTATTCCGCGCATGATAGAGTTTGCGTCGCGTCACGATGCCGTGATATTTGTATGCGGCAAGAAGAGCAGCAACGGCCGTGTGCTCTATGATGCTTGTCTGTCGGTAAATCCGCGTTCTTATTTTGTGGAGGGCCCTGACGATATCAAGCCTTCAATGCTTGAAGACATAGAGTCGCTGGGAATATGTGGCGCGACGTCCACTCCTAAATGGTTGATGGAACAGTGTCTTCACTTCGTCATTTCCTGCTCAATGACGCGAATCTCCTCTTTGTAGCCAGGCGTTGTCTTAATTCTCAAATCAGCCTGACGGCAAGCGTGAATCACCGTGGTGTGGTCGCGACGGCCAATGTTGATGCCAATCTGCGTGGTGCTGAGGTTGGTGTGCTTCTGGATGAGATACATGGCAGTCTGCCTTGCCCTAACAATATTGGCCTTGCGCGAGGCAGAGTTGATTTCCTTGTGCGTTATCTTGTAATGCTTGCACACAGTGTTGACCACCAGCTCGGGGGTGATGGTCTTAGCCTTCAGGCGCACCAGTCGCGATACAATCTGCTCAGTCATCTCTAGCGTTATCTCTGAGTCGCTGACTATGGACTGAAGGAGCGGTGAGTTGATTACGCCCTCCAAGTCACGCACATTGTCAGTAACGTTGGTAGCTATGTAGTCGATAACGTTCTTGGGGATGTTGAGCTGGTTTTTTCGTATCTTGGCTTTGAGGATGTTGCGGCGCAGTTGCTCATCGGGGCGCTGCAGTTCTGCCGTGGCTCCCATCACAAAGCGTGAGCTGACTCTCTCCTCAAAGCCTTGCAGCATCGACGGAGCCTTGTCGGAGGTGAAGATTATCTGACGGCCGTTGCGCTGCAGGTGGTTGAAGATGTAGAAGAGGGCTTCCTGTGTTTTAAGCTTTCCCGAGATGTCATGGATATCGTCAACGATGAGGCAGTCGATCGACTGGTAGAAATACATAAAATCGTTGAACTTGTTTTTAGGCACAGAGTCGGTGTATTGAATCAGGAAGTCGTGGGCAGAGACATAGAGCACGCGCTTGTCGGGATTGTCCTCCACCATTTTGAGGCCTATCGCGTTGACCAGATGCGACTTGCCTACGCCAGAGTCTCCATATATGAAGAGCGGATTGAAGGCTGTCTGCATCGGTTTGGTGGCAATGGTGATGGCTATGGAGCGCGCCAGCTTGTTGGCTTCTCCCTTGATAAAGTTGTCGAAGGTGTAGGCGTGGTTGAGGTGAGTGTTGAACACAGGCTTTGCCTCTGCGGGTTTGTTTTCGGTGGGGGAGTCAGCCTGCTTGCTGTCTTCCTTCAACTGGATGCTGACGTCAGCAACATCAAACACTTTGTTAGCCTCCACCAGCAGCATCTGGCCGAAATGCTCTACCAGATACTCGTAAAAGAAATTGTTGGGAACCTCAAGCTTTACCTTGTTGTCCTTTACTCCCAAGAAGGTGATATGCTCAAACCACGTAGAGAAAGTGTCTTGAGAAATCCGCGGACGGATAGCCTCAAGCACTTCTTGCCATTTCTGGGTGTCGGTTGTCATCTCACTTGTGTTTTCTTGGATTGCGAAAGGAAGTGCAAATTTGCGATTTTTTTTTGAATCACGCAAACACAAATTGAGATATTTTCAGAAATGTATAAAAAAAGTTTTAGGTTGTGGATAAGTGTAAAGAGCAGGTGCACTTTTGTGCACTTTCTTATTTATCAGCCGCAGGCGCTTTTTCCTTCTTTCCGAAGATGGAAAAGTGTACGTAACGCTTGGGATGCTCCCTCAGATTGTTGAGCAACGAATCGGCGGCGGTGGCCGTGTTGTTGAGGTTGTCGTAGAGGGTGCGGTCGTTCATCAGCAATCCGAGTGTGGAATTGGGATTGTTGAGCGAATTGAGGGCAGGCGTTACGCTGTTGTTGAGCTTGTCGGTGAAGTCCTGCAGTCCGGCGAGGGTGTGGTTGATAGAGTTAACCGTGTTGACATAGTCTATCTCGTCAAGCTTCTGGGTGATGCTCTTGAGGTGCTCAGTGGTTGGCTTGAGGTTGCTGGTGATGGTGTTGATGTTGCCGGTCATGAGAGTGTTGAGGTTGCGGTTGGTGATGCGCAACTCCTCAGTGAGGGCAGATGCATTATGCAGTGTCTGCTGCATAGCAGGATTGTTGACTATGGCGTTGATGCCGGCGAGGATGGAGTCGAGCTTTGGCATCATAGTCTGCAGCTTGGGCATAAGGTTTGCTGCCTGGTCGAGAGCCCCGACATGGGGACCGCCGGGTATGGTGTCGCCTGGAAGCAGGGCTTTGGGGGAGGCTCCCAGTATGATATTCATGGTCACGCCGCCCAGCATCTGTGCATCAAGCTCTGCATAGCTGCCCTCGGTGATGTGCATGTTGTCTTCCACATCCACTCCCACATACACCTTGCTGCCCGGATGCTCGTAGTCATAGTGAATGGTGCGCACTGTGCCTATGCGATAGCCGTTGGCATAGACGGGGTTGGATTCAGCCAGTCCGCTGATGTCGTTGAATGCTACGTAGTACAGGCTGTTGCTCTGGAAGATGTTGATGCCTTTCAGAAAGTTGATGCCGTATATGAGCAATGCTATTGTGCATATAGCAGCGAGAGCTATCTTTACTTCTTTGGTGAAGAATTTCATGTCGTTTACGGTTGCTTTTTCTTAGCTTGGTTTGCCTCGTCGCCGACTATGCGCTGCCCGTCTTTGAACACCACAATGAAGCAGTCGGCAAACTTATCCTTTATCTTGGTCTGCACATCCTTGATGGCGGCATAGCTCGTAGTGGAGCCGTAGGTGTGGATATACTGTTGGCGTCCGTTGATGGTGACGGGATGGCTCTCAATGCCTTTCAGCCCTTTGAACTGCTCACTGTCCGGGCGTAGGTTGCGTGAGGAGGCACATATCTGCACCTTGAACTCATATTTGCCATCGCTGTTTGCAGGCTTCTTGGCAGGAGTCGGTGTTTGTGGCTGGGCAGTCTGCGGCTGAGTGGCAGGCTTGGTCTGTGCGGGAGCCTGCGGCTGTGTCTTAGGTTGAGGCTGGGGCTGAGGCTTTACCTCGTTGGCGTCCGGCACATCCACCGGGGCCTCGAATGCAGGCTTCTCGTCAGGCTCCGGCTGCACAACGGGGGCATCCACTCCACGCAGGATGGGGGAGATATACTTGCGGAAAGCGTTGTAGATACAGGTGGCAAGCTCCGTGATGCCCTGCTCGGAGTTGAGGTATGCCTCTTCGCTCGGAGTGTTGATGAAGCCGAGCTCTGTCAGCACACTGGGCATGGCGGTCTTGCGCAGCACCAGGAATCCTGCCTGATGCACGCCCTTGTTGGGTCGGCCCACGTTTACATATTCATCCTGTATGCTCTTGGCAAAGAGAGCACTGGTGCGCATATTGTTGCTCTGTATTATCTCGTTCATTATCGTGTTCTCCACGGTCATGGCGGTATAGCGCTGGCGGTTGGTCTCATACTGAATTACAGAGTTCTCGCGCTTTACCACCTCCAGATTGGCAGTGGCTCTCTCCAGCGATAGGGAGTAGGTCTCCGATCCTCTGGCAGTGTTGCCCGATGCGGTGGAGTTGGTATGGACAGAGATAAACAGGTCGGCCTTGGCATTGTTGGCAATGTTGGCACGCTCGTACAGTTCAATGAATGTGTCAGTCTTGCGG
>JAFZUB010000055.1 GCA_017618515.1 Bacteroidaceae bacterium | reverse complement strand
GCAGCTGGGCTATAGGTGCGAGGCTGCCCATTGCAACTTCCACCTGCGGGGCGAGGAGTCGGACAGGGATGAAGAGTTTGTCATCGAAATGTGTCGCAAGCTTGGCGTCACACTCCACAAGCGCGACTTCGACACCACCGCTTATGCTGCCGAAAGAAAGGAAAGCATAGAGATGGCTGCGCGTGACCTGCGCTACGAATTCTTCCGTCAGCTGCTCAACGACAAGCATTACGCTGCCGTGGCCGTAGCCCATCATCGCGATGACAACGCCGAGACGATACTGCTCAACATTATCCGAGGCACAGGACTGCAAGGCCTCACGGGCATGCCCTACAGCAATGAGGGCATAGTGCGCCCGCTGCTCGACGTGAGCCGTCAGGACATCATCGACTATCTGCGCGACCTGGGGCAGGACTATGTGACCGACAGCACCAACCTTACACCCGACGTGAAGCGCAACGCCGTGAGGCTGAAGCTGATGCCGCTACTCCGCGAGCTAAACCCCTCCATCACAGACACTCTGCTGCAGAACGCTACAAATGCCCGCGAAGCACAGCAATATATTGCCTCACGCGCGTATAGAGTTAATAAGGTAGAGCAGAGTGACGGCTCCGTGGCCATACGCAAAGGCGATATCGATGGCCAGGCGCTGCTCTTCGAGATACTCCATCCGCTTGGCTTCACTCCCGCGCAGATAAACGACGTGTGGAATAGCCTTGACGACCAGCCGGGCGCCATCTTCCGCAGCGCAACGCATGAACTGCTACGCGACAGAGAGGACCTCATTGTTAGGGAATTAGAAATAAGAAAAGAGGAATTAGAAATTAATTTTCATGCCGGAGATGACGCAGCGCTCTGGGGGCAGACTATCCACACGAGCATCGTGGGTGCCGGCGATATGGACAAGATAAGCAAAGACCCGTGCGTTGCCTGCCTTGATGCTGATAAAGTAGGCACCAGTCTCTGCCTGCGACCCGCGAAGCAAGGTGACCGCTTCGTACCTTTCGGCAGTAAAGGCAGCAAACTGGTGAGTCGCTACATGATAGACCATAAGTTCACCGCCTTCCAAAAAGAGCGCCAACTGGTGCTCACCAACGGCACAGATATAGTGTGGCTCGTAGGGCAGCGACCCGATGATCGCTATAGAGTTGTTAAAGAAACAAAAAACTTTCTCCAAATTGAGGTTTTTGCTTAGATAGTCAAATTTTTCTTTGTATCTTTGCTCCTCGAAAATTTGAAATCACCTTTAACGTTTAACTTTTTTATATCATTACATAATGAAGAAGACATTCTTACTTGCATTTGCTCTGGCAGCAGGATTCGCTGTTGCCGGCGCACAGGAGATAAACGAAATTACCTTTGAGAACGGCCACCTTATCCTGGCCGATGACGCGTACTGCAGTTTCGCCGCCAGTCCCGACAAGACACCCAAGGCGCCAAAGGCTCCCAAAGCCCCCAAGGAGGACAAGAAAAAAGGAGCCGCAGCCGCACCCAAGGCAGGAGTGCCCAAGTCGCCCATCTTCAACGACAAGGCTGCCATGCTGCCCGCCACAAAGGACGAGGACAATTGGTTTATCGAGGTGCCCGACAGCCTGCTGGGCCGTATGTTGCTAACCGTGACACGCTTCACCTCCACTCCTGCAGGACTGGAGATATACGGAGGCGAGCAGCTGCGTCATCAGACAGTTTATTTTGAGAAGACTTTCGCCAACGGCAAAGATGCCCTGCTGCTGCGTCAGAACCGCATGTATATGCATGCCGACACCATCGACGCCATAGCTAAGGCCGTGAATGTCAGCAGCAGCGACCCCATCCTCGGCATCTTTAAGATAGAGGAGACCAAGGACCACAAATATAAAATCAACATATCATCGCTGCTACTGCAGAACGATGCCTTCAGCCTCGCCAATTATCATAAGACGGAGCTTCGCATCACCATGCAGAATATGGGGGCAAGCTATGTGGAGAGCATCCACTCCTACCCCATCAACACGGAGATACGCGTGGTACGCACCTTCAACACCAGCAATGGCGGCACCCACACCTTTGGCATGAACACCTCGTTTGTGCTGCTACCCAAGGAGCCTATGCGCCAGCGCATCTTCGACCCCCGCGTGGGCTTTTTCATCGACGGCTATGAACTCTACTCAGACGCCCAGCAATCAGTTGAGGAGCGTTACTTTATCACACGCCGTCGCCTCGAGCCCAAGAACGAGGAAGACGCCGCCAAGCAGCGCAATGGCGAACTGATAGAGCCCAAGAAGCAGATTGTTTATTACATTGACCCAGGAACGCCCAAGCAATGGAGGCCCTACCTGATTCAAGGTGTCAACGACTGGAACGTCGCCTTTGAGCAAGCAGGATGGAAGAACGCCATTACCGCCAAGGAATGGCCCGAGAATGACTCCACTATGTCGATGGAGGACGCCCGCTATTCCTTCATTATGTACCTTGCTTCCGACATTGCCAATGCCTACGGCCCGAATATTCACGACCCGCGTTCCGGCGAGATAATGGAGAGTCACGTAGGCTGGTATCACAATGTGATGAAGCTCGTACACGACTGGTATCAGGTGCAGTGCTCAGCCATCGACCCTGAGGCCCGCAAGGCTAAGTTCAGCGACGAGCTGATGGGCGAACTGATACGCTTCGTCTCCTCTCATGAGATAGGCCACACACTCGGTCTGAGGCATAACTTTGGCTCCTCCAGCACGGTGCCCGTGGATAGTCTGCGCTCCAACAGTTTCCTTGAGAAGTGGGGACACACCCCGTCAATCATGGACTATGCACGCTTCAACTACGTGGCACAGCCTGGCGACGGAGTAGAGGTGAAGAACCTGTTCCCGCGCATCAACGATTACGACAAGTGGGCCATCGAGTGGGGCTACAAGCCTGTGTTTGACGCTACCTCCGCAGAGGATGAGCAGCATGTGCTGCAAGCAGAGGTTACTCGCCGCTTGGACGCCAACAAACGCCTGTGGTGGGGCGATGGAGAGAGAGGAGTTGCTGACCCGCGATGCCAGACCGAAGACCTCAGTAACGACGCTATCAAGGCCAGCGAACTCGGCATTGAAAATCTCAAGCGCATACTCCCGCAACTGGCCAGCTGGAACTACTGGGGTACTGACGTGACGAGCGACAAGGTGCGCACCATGTACGGCCAGGTGGTAAACCAGTATTTCCGCTACATGCTACACGTAGCCAACAACCTTGTAGGTGTATACAACACTACCGCAGCACCCGAACAGCAAGCAAAGATGTTGCAGATTCCGCCAGTGGAGAAGGCTAAAGCTGTGGTGCCCTTCCTCAAGGAGCAACTATTTGAGAAGCCGGAATGGCTCGTCAACGTACCCTACGCTGACCGTATCTTCGCCAATCCTGACGACCAGCTACAGAGCATTGCCAATCGCATACTGCCTTCCCTCATAAGCACCTACCGCATAGGGCAGCTTAACCCCAAGTACGGCGCCGCCAATTACCTCGGCGACCTGAAGGATGCCATCTTTAAGGGCTTCAACACTAGCCAGCCCGTGGACAGTTACGACCGATTCCTGCAGCGCACCTTTGTCAACACGCTTTGCAACGAATATACCAGCATGCGCAACTCCACCGCCAACGACGCTCTCGCTGCAGTACTGATGACGCTGAAGGATATCGACCGCCGACTCAAAAACGTAAGCAACGCAGACCCCGTCAGCGAGGCTCACTACACTATGCTTAGCGACAAGTTGCAGCGTGCGCTTGTGGTGAAGTAACATCACCCATTACTAATGGTAAAGCAATTACTCTGCCTCGCAGCATGCATACTGATGGTTGTGGGCGCTGCTGTGCGCCGCAACGCAGTTGTCACTCCTGAGGAGTCTGCGCCCATAGCCGGCACTATTAAGACCTCCGGCCTCGGTGCTGTCACCGGCTATGCCGGTCCGGTGCCCCTGGAGATATATGTAAGCAATGGTGTGGTGGACAGTGTGATTGCTTTACCTAATGTAGAGACACCCGACTTCTTCAATAGAGTAGAGGAAGCGCTTATCCATAAATGGGACGGCCTCACCATTGAGGAAGCTATCCAACTGCATGTGGACGCCGTGAGCGGCGCCACTTATTCATCCAAAGCCCTCATTGACAATATGCAGCGCGGACTGAAAGAGTTAGGCGCAGGAAAAGTAGAAGCAGAAATCAGTGAGGATAATTCCCAACCCTCTGAGTTCAAAATCGAAGTCATTGCAGGTCTTATTGTTGCATTGATGGCCGCGTTCATTCCTCTCTTCTGGAAAAATCGCACCTACCGCATTATCCAGCAGTTGCTTAACGTAGCAGTGCTCGGTTTCTGGTGCGGCGCATGCCTTTCCTTCTCCTCTCTGCTCAGCTTATTCAATTTTCAGTGGTCAACGCTTGCAAGCCAATGGCCTACAATCCTATTGCTCGTATTGCTCATTATCGCAATAGTGTGGCCACTCTTCGGCAAGAAATCGCATTACTGCAACCATGTCTGCCCCTTCGGTTCGCTGCAGGAGCTCTGCGGTCGATGCGTTCCTTACAAATTCGGACTGAATCCTCGCACCATCAAAGCGCTCACCCTTTTCCGTCGTATCCTTTGGGCTCTGCTGATGCTGTGTCTTTGGACAGGTGTATGGTTCGAGTGGGTTGACTATGAACCGTTCTCTGCATTCATTGTGCAATCCGCCTCTACGGCAGTGCTTATCATTGCCGCAGTATTTGTGGTACTCTCATTCTTTATCAGCCGCCCCTACTGTCGCTTCGTGTGCCCCCTCGGCACACTGCTCAAAATAAGTCAGGGCACCGAGATAAAGAAAAAATAAGACTCACTTTACAGAGAAACGGTAAATCTCGCTGCCTCGCGACCCTACCACGAAATGATTGTCCACAACCACGGGGGAACTCTCGAAGTTGTTGACCATGTTTTCGCGGAACAGAATCTTGCCTGTCTTGCCCTCAATGAGATAGGCGTTGCCGGAACTGTCGCCGGTGAAAATAAATGCTTGGTTCTTTTCGTTATAGAAAGCCACAGGACTAGACCACGCAAATGCGTTAAGCGGAGTGCGATAGACTATCTCGCCCGTCTTCTTGCTGAACGCAGTAAACTCGGCGTTGCTACTGTTGCCGCGCTGACAGATGTTGGCAAATATCAAGTCCTCGCAGTCTCCCTTGCCAAGCAACGGTGTGCAGTATAGGCCGCCGTCGAAATGTTTTCCACCAATATTGAGTTTGCGGCAGGGAATCTGCTGTTCCCACACGAGCTGGCCGGTGAGACCGTTGAGTTTGACAAAGTGGCATATACCGCTGTTGCCTTGCTTGTCAACCTCACAACCGGTATAGATGTAGGGCACGCCGTCAACCACCTCGCAAACGATGCTGCCGTCAATGTCATCGTGGTTGTTGTAGTGCCACACGGGGCGCATCGTGTTGAGATTGATGCAGATAACATTTCCGTTGTTATCGCCAAACCATCCGTAGTTGCTATAAACGCAGATACTGTTCTCCACGCCGGGCGCTGCTCCACGGCAGCGATAGCGCAATGCCGTATGAAGCGTGATGTTGTTGTCCTGCACCTTATATTTATAAATGGTTCCATTCTCGCCTGGCCAGAACAAGAAACCGCCCACCACAACCGGTGAGGAATCAAATGCTCCCCAACTGCGCTGAGCCTTGCGGTCGGCACCCGAGAAGAATACTCGTTTATGCTCACGCAGGTCAATGGCTATCTGCCCCATCGGAGCAACCTTGGGAATGCCTTGCCCCACAAAGAGCAAGTTGTGCTCCACGGGCTCCAGGGAACATGTGCCTTTGATGGGATTGGTCACATCGATATACGGGCGACTCTCGGTGCCGTCGCCAAAGTTCAGGAAATAGACGCGACCACATAATGAGGCGACAATAATCTCTCCACTCTTACGCAAATAAAGTGGCTGTCCCGTCCATCCTGTACCACCGCCCCATGTGCCCATAGATGTTTTGGACGCATCGAAGAAGGTGTTGAACTGCCAGTCTTTTACTATGCTGGTAGGAGTGCCTTTCACCGTGCCACCGTAGTCTGCGTTGCGCAACGTATTGCCACGGAAAGTGAACCAGCCCTCTTTTCCATCATAATTGCTGGCTATGGTTGAGAGATTGGCGTCGGTAACGGTATCTACAACATCGATCACATAACTCACTGCCGATGCCGAGGGCAAAACGGTGTCAGGCAAAAGAGCCAGCGGCTCCTCCGTAGCAAGAGTGTCCGCTTCTTCCGTAGAGCGGTTGTCTTTATTGCCACAAGAATAGAGGGCGAAAACAATTAGAATTAATAGAAAACTCCTGCTTTTCATTCTGCAATCATTTCCTTAAATCGCTTGATTATATGTAACCTTTCTTCTTCTGCGAGTGCAGGAAATCTCTCCTCCAGCAAGCGCGACAACACTTCTAAAGCACGTTTGCGCTCAGCGGCCTGCCCAACTCTGACTCCGCTGGCATAGCCGCCGTGAGGCAACAGTGCTCTGTTGAAATTGCCGTCGCTCATCGATTCTTTGCTATTTCAGATATTCCTCCACATTGCGGCGGATACGTTCAGCCACATCAGCAGTATCCTCGCGGACGAAGGTCTCGCCGGTGATATGCTCGTAGAGTTCAATGTAGCGATTGGAAATTCCCTCCACAATAGCGGGTGTCATCTCGGGAACCTGCTGGCCAGCCTTACCCTGGAAGCCATTGGACATGAGCCACTCCCTGACAAACTCCTTGGAGAGCTGCTTCTGCGGTTCACCCTTGAGGAACTTCTCTTCGTAGCCCTCGCTGTAGAAATAGCGGCTGGAGTCGGGGGTATGAATCTCGTCCATGAGATAAATCTGACCATCGTGCTTGCCAAACTCATACTTGGTATCCACGAGGATAAGACCACGCTTTGCAGCTATCTCCGTGCCACGCTTGAAGAGGGCAAGGGTGTACTTCTCGAGCAGTTCATACTCCTCGGGAGTGGCAAGTCCGCGCTCCAATATTTCTGCCTTGCTGATGTCGGCATCGTGTTCGCCTATCTCCGCCTTGGTTGTCGGGGTGATGATAGGCTCGGGGAATTTCTGATTTTCCCTCATTCCATCGGGCAGTTTCACCCCACATATCTCACGCACACCACTCTTGTAAGCCCTCCATGCGCTACCGCACAGATAGCCACGCACAATCATCTCGAGCGGAAAGCCCTCGCAGAAAACGCCCACCGTGACCATTGGGTCGGGAGTAGCCAACTTCCAGTTGGGACAAATATCCACGGTTTCATCGAGGAATTTTGCTGCAATCTGGTTGAGCATCTGTCCCTTGTAAGGGATACCCTCGGGCAGTATTACATCGAATGCAGAGATACGGTCGGTAGCCACCATCACAAGGCGGTCGCCGAGGTTGTAAACATCACGGACCTTGCCATGGTAAACACCCTGCTGGCCCTTGAAATTGAAATCTGTTTTTGTTAAAGCGCGTGCCATATTGATTTGTTTTTAGTTGTTTGTCTTCTCTTCTTCGTTTTTCTTTTCTTTCTCGTATGCCTCCACTATGCGCGTAACGAGTCGGTGGCGCACGATGTCGCTTTGGTCGAGGTGCACGAAAGAGATACCCTCCACTCCCTTTAGAATATGGAAAGCCTCTATAAGACCGGAGCGCTGCGAAAGGGGCAGGTCGATTTGCGTTACATCGCCTGTGATAATCATCTTGGTGTTAGCACCCATGCGTGTGAGGAACATCTTTATCTGACTGGAAGTGGTGTTTTGCGCCTCATCGAGGATGACAACCGCATCGTTGAGAGTGCGGCCACGCATAAAAGCCAGGGGTGCTATCTGTATGACGTTCTGCTCCATATATTCCTGCAGCTTGGCATGGGGAATCATCTCCTCAAGCGCGTCGTAGAGCGGCTGGAGATACGGGTCTATCTTCTCCTTCATGTCGCCCGGCAGGAAACCGAGCTTCTCGCCAGCCTCCACAGCAGGACGGCTGAGCACAATGCGCCTTATCTCCTTGCGCTTGAGGCTGCGCACCGCCAGCGCTATGCTGATAAAGGTCTTACCCGTACCGGCAGGGCCGATGGCAAACACCATATCGCTGTGCTCAAACGCCTGAATCAGTTTTATTTGGTTGCCACTACGCGCACGAATAGGCTTGCCTGTGGTGCTATAGACAATGACATGCTCGGCACTCTCCTCGCGAGTCTTTCCTCCGTTGAGCAGCTGCACTATATCCTCCTCGCCCAGCGCATTGTACTTGGCGCAATGCTCCACCAACTTATCATACAATGTAGAGAAAGCCCGGATGTCGTCCTCGGAGCCCATTATCTTGATGATATTGTCGCGGGCGAGGATGCGCAGCTTCGGAAACAGCGACTTTATCATGCGCATATTGGCGTTGCCCGCTCCATAAAAGACCACGGGTGCCACCTCCTCGAGAACAAACACTTTTTCTATCATTGTCTTGTCTGATTACACACTTTGCGACTATTTGAGGCAAATTTAGTAAGAAAACATCATTTTTAGTAGCTTTTATAGCCGAAAAGGACTATTTTTGTACTTGTTTTCGATTATCGCAATGAAATTGACGCCCCCATTCAACAAGAAAGTAATATTTCAGGTGGCTTTTCTGGCCATTGTAATCATACTGTTTGTCTTCAAGACATGTTCGCCCTCAGAGCCCGCCGTCAGCCAGACTGGCGCAGACAGCGTGGATGTTTTTCTGACGCAGGCTCTCCATACCCCTCTGGCTAACGAAGGTCCTGCCTCGGCGCACCGCATACTGGGAGTTAGCAGCTACGAGACCGCCTTTCCTGACATCAACGACGAGCAACTGGTGTCGGCTCGGCGCCACGGCATCAAGCCGCTGCAAGATCGCAAGCAACTCAAGGATTTGGCGCAAAGCAAGCTGGAGTTGGTTTACCGATGCCCGTTCTACGGTGTAGATCACCTCAAAAACTCCGTGCCCTATCTGGTGCCGAGGGCGAAGAAACTGCTCGACGTTATCGGACGCAATTTCATCGACTCGCTGCAGAACAAGCACCTTCCGCTGGCACGACTGACCGTTACTTCCGTACTACGCACCATCGACGACGTAAACAAACTGCAAGGTTCCAATGTCAACTCCACGCCAAACAGCTGCCACTTCTACGGCACTACGTTTGACATCAGCTATACTCGCTATCAACCTGGCGTGAGCATCGACGGCAAAGCCCAAAGACTGGTGCGTGACGACACACTCAAATGGGTGCTCAGCGAAGTGCTACGCGACCTGCGACAGGCAGGCGCCTGCCATGTCAAGCACGAGAAGAAACAGGGCTGCTTCCACATCACAGTGAAATAACACAATAATCATCCAATCCCTCCATGCGCTACTGCATCATTTTCGCCTATGACGGCACCGCCTACCACGGGTGGCAGCTACAGCCCAACGCACCCACCGTGCAACAAGCACTGGAAACTGCGCTCCACACCGCACTGCGTGCTGAGATAAGCGTAGTGGGAGCAGGGCGTACAGACACCGGTGTGCACGCAAGGATGATGGCGTGCCATTTCGATTATGAGGAAGAGCTCGACTGCGACCACCTCACCTTCAAGCTCAACTGCCTGCTGCCCACAGACATCGCGGTCAGCGATGTGAAGCCTGTCGCTGCTGACTGGCATGCACGCTTCAGTGCTATCGCGCGCACGTACCACTATTATATAATAACGCGCAAGGACGCATTTCTCCATCCTTACGCCTTGCACCTTTACTGGGCACTCGACATCGAGCAAATGAACGAGGCTGCACGCTTGTTGCTGACCCACGACGACTTCGGCTGTTTCTGCAAGTCACACTCCGACAACAAGACCAATATCTGCACCGTGACAGAGGCACAGTGGACAGCTACCGAGGACGGGATGCTAGTGTTCCGGATCACCGCCAACCGTTTCCTGCGCAATATGGTCAGGGCCATTGTCGGCACACTCATCGAGGTTGGCAAGGGCAAGATGAGCATTGATGACTTCCGTCAAGTTCTGCTTAGCGGCAAACGCACCGAAGCAGGCGAGTCGGTGCCCGCCAAAGGATTGTTTTTAGAGGCTATCATTTACCCCTGAAAACATAAAAAGCGGCGTATCCCTTTCTTACAACTTTTCTTAGATGTAAAACTTGTGTTCGCTGAGCACCTGCCAGTTGTCGCAGGTGAAGTCAGGGATTCTTATGGGTATGCCCCCATTGGTAGCGGATTGCGTAGACAGCTCCACTATTGCGGACCACTCAGCAGCATCAAAGACATCCATGTCTAGTGGCAGTCCGTTGCGCAGACAATATACCAGGCGGCTATCCATCACATGATTCATGGTGTTGGGCGAGCCCTTCGCCACTCCGTCGTCAATCCACTCGCTAACGCCCTGCTCGCGGAACGAATCTGCCAACTTCAAGGCTTCGTCGCCCTCAACAGTGGAGTCCATTCCTTTCAGTCTCACGGTGGGCAGGGGATATTTCTGCACAAATCCCTCGGTACCACACAACTGCTGCAGACGGCTATAGGGACGCGGGGTGCCGATGTCGTGCTGCAGGAGGATAGTGCGACCCTCTACTGTCTTGATTATAGTATTGTTCACGCGCCCGTCGAGTTGTCTACCGCGGCTGGTGAGTGAGACAAGGTAGTCCATACGGTCACCACGATGCAAGCCCATGTGCCATGCTATGGAACCAAGTCCGTGGGTGGGATAGGCATTGCCGTCGCAAGCAAGTGTGTCGCGCGCCATCCAGTAGTTGTCGAGACCTCCGTTCTCGGCTATCTCATCATCCAGATTATGGATGTAAGCACCCTCGCCATGGGTAATGTCGCCCAACAGTCCCTGCGCCACCATTACGCGGGTAGAAGAAGCAAAGGTGTCGTAGCAGCAGTTCTCCAGCATCATGCAATGGCAGCCCGTGGCCGCACTCATATCGATGAGCGCCTGGCAGTCGGCAATGGTAAGCGCAGCTGGCACCTCCACCGCCACATGCTTGCCCTGCATCATAGCCTTCATAGCCAACATGGCATGCGTGCGCCACTCGGTGCAGATGTACACAAGGTCAACATCTGCATTGCCAATCAAACTATCTGCCGCATCCGCTCCACTATACTCACGCCCTTTGGGGCGACCGCTGTCCGCCATCAGTCGGTTGGCAGCCTCCACACGCAAAGGGTCACGGTCAGCCAGCGCAATTATCTCCGCACCCTCCACCAGTGCATAGCGCTCCACGGCCTTCAAACCACGGTGGCCAAGACCCACTATGCCTATGTGGACAATGGGCAGCGGCTTGACTGCATACTCAAGCAATTGACGTCGGGAAGTGGACACAAAAAAATGGTTGTTTTTAGGTTTACGGCTGCAAATATACGAAAAAGTATGCCAACCTGCGTAAGATTGGCATACTTTCCTTCTTTTCAGCCTCGCTTTTACTTCTTGCGGGTAGCAGCGTAGCGGCTTAAGAACTTATCAACACGGCCGGCGGTGTCCACGAGGGTAGCCTTGCCAGTGTAGAAGGGGTGAGAAGTGTTGGAGATCTCCACCTTAATCAGCGGATAGGTCTCGCCTTCAAACTCGATAGTCTCTTTTGTCTTGCATGTGGAGCGGGTGAGAAACATGTCACCATTACTCATGTCCTTGAATACCACCGGACGATAGTCGGTAGGATGGATGTCTTTTTTCATGTCTTTTATTGTTTGTTGCTTCGTTATTTTCAAAAAATCGGAGTGCAAAGGTAGATATTTTTTTTCTAACACAAAAAAAATCTGTACTTTTTTCTCACTCCCACTCTCTTTTTTTGCATCGATTTGCACACGTTTGACTATTTTATGCAACTTGTGATAGGTTATTTGAGATTTATTGCGTAATTTTGCGCTTCATGAGAAAGAATGTGCGAACAATACTGTTTGTCCTGCTGGCTGCCATAGGACTGGAGAACGGCGAGGCCCGGGTGATGAAGGATTTCTTCATTGCCATGCCCGACTCGCTGATGCCTATGCTCGACAACAATGCCCGCAAGGACATGGTTGACATCTGCATGAGCGGGATGAACACGGCCCTACCCAATGAGTGGGACTGCATGAGTGTGCTGCAGAAACTGACTGACAATTTCCTGCAACTACGCGAGGACAGCGAAGGCATAGTGACTACGCGGATGGCATTGCTGACCCACGGACAGGACACTGTTGTGTGCATGGTACGCACACTGCGCACTCAGCAGCCCATGAGCGAAGTGCAGTTTTTCAACTCTCACTGGCAAGAAGTGAAGGCCGACAAGTATATCAAG
>JAFZUB010000054.1 GCA_017618515.1 Bacteroidaceae bacterium | reverse complement strand
GCCCACCTCCATTCCATCAGGATTATCATCCAGCAGACTATCCTCTGTTGCCGCAACGTCAGCAGTGTCTGAGTCATCTTCCTCAAGCGCAGGATTGGTGTCAAGCTGGACATGCACATCCTGCTCAAACTCCTGCTGCGACATACGCAACAGGCGTACCTCTGCCTGCAGCAGCGGCTTAAGCACCTGCTGCTGCTCTTCCACCTGAGCCAAAGACTGCTTGTCGCGAATGACTTGTTTCTGCATATCACTGCCAATTACAACGCGAATATAGTTTAATTTGCCGAATTTCGATTAAAAAAACACATAAAATCTCTATAAAACTTGACAATCTGCGAAAAATGACTATTTTTGCATTCGAATAAAACCCAGAAAACCCCAAACAACATGAAAAAAACACTTATCATCGTGCTTGTTGCCCTCATTGGCTTCGGCACCCAGCACGTCAATGCGCAATTAGATTTCGGCGTAGTTGCCGGTTTGAATGTCAGCAAGGCTGACTTTAAGAATCCTGCCCGCAGTTTCAAATCTAGCAATCGTTGCGGATGGTTCATTGGTCCCAAGGTTGAGTTCACTGTTCCCATGGTTGGAATTGGCGCCGACGCCTCCGTGCAGTTCTCGCAGCGCAACATCAACATTGAGAACCGAGATGGCAGTGAAACCAGCAGCAACAAACTGAATACCATTGAGGTTCCCATCAATCTCCGCTATCAGTTTGGTTTCTCTTCACTGGCTGCAGCTTACATTGCCACCGGCCCACAGTTTGGCTTTAACGTAGGCAAGGGAAAATTCAAGGAGATTAGGGATACCGAGTACAAGGTTAAGAACTCTATCCTCACTTGGAACATCGGTGCAGGCGTAAAACTGCTCAAGCACCTCGAAGCTGGTGTGACCTACAACATCGCCCTTTCTAAGTTCGCCAAGTATACAGGCACTCAGGAGAGTTCGCTCAAGAGCAACACCTTCCAAGTACATGTTGGCTACTTCTTCTGATTCCAATACTACAGCACAGATACAACAATCCCCGGAAGTCCTTGCTTTCGGGGATTGCTTATTTCTTACTGCGGGTCAACATCAAAGAAAATAGTGACTGAACGCAGCCTAGCCACTGACAAGACCTTATCTGCAGCAGCCCGCAACTTAGAGCGCACCTCCAACGTCGAGAACTGAGGTGCCACCTTGAGTGCGACCTTCCTTATATGCTGCATCTGCACACGCGCCACAGCAGGCTTGTCGGGACCAAGCACTCCGCCTCCGAAAGCATTCAGCATCTCCTGAGTCATACAACGAGCCGCCTCTATCGCCAGGCTCTCGTCGCGGTGTTTTACCCACACGTATATAAGTTTATAATAAGGTGGGTAGTAGAATTGCTTGCGCTCCCTTAATTGTTCCTGATACATGGTATGGAAATCTCCCTTTACCACTTGACCGATGAGCTTGCTGTCAGCTCTCCTTGTCTGTAATATCACAAGACCTCGTTTGTCGCGCCTACCAGCCCTGCCCGCCACCTGGGACATCATCTGGAAGGCACGCTCATGACAACGGAAATCAGGTCTGTTGAGCATCGTGTCCGCATCCAAAATGCCCACTACACGCACATTACCAAAATCCAATCCTTTGCTTATCATCTGAGTGCCAATAAGCACATCTGTTCGCCCTTCCGAGAAATCGTCGATAATTCTGCGATAGGAACCGCGCGAACGCGTAGTGTCGAGGTCAAGACGAGCAGTGCGCACACCAGGAAAGCGCTTGCTTACCTCCTCCTCTATTTTCTCCGTGCCAAAGCCAAAAGAGCGCAGATTGACTCCACCGCAATTGGGACACTTTGTGGGCAATGGAAATGTGTTGCCACAATAATGACAATGCAACTTATTGTCATCGTGATGGTAAGTAAGGCTTACATCACAATATTCGCATGTAGGCACCCATCCGCAGGCATCGCACTCCACCACCGGCGCATAGCCACGCCTGTTTTGGAAAAGAATAACCTGCTCGCCATTGTTAAGGGCTTGCCTCATCTCTTCCTCCAAGCGAGGAGAGAAGGGTAGCCTCATCATCTTACGTCGCAACAAGTCTTGCACATCCACCACCTCGATATCGGGCAGGAGCATATCGCCATAACGCCTGTCAAGACGCACATATCCATATTTTCCCATCGAGGCATTGTTGTAGGTCTCCAGACTAGGAGTAGCCGTGCCAAGCAACACTTTAGCATCATGTATATGCGCCAGCATCACCGCCGCATCTCTTGCATTATAGCGTGGCGCAGGATCCTGCTGCTTGTAGCTGGTCTCATGTTCCTCATCCACGATAATAAGCCCCACATTTTGCTGCGGGAGAAAGAGGGATGAGCGTACTCCCACAATTAGTTTGAACGGCTGCGCACCCATCTGCTTCTGCCAAATCTCCACCCTTTCGGCATCAGGAAACTTGGAGTGATAGACACCCATGTCGTCGCCGAAGATACGCTGCAAACGCTGAGTTATCTGAGTGGTAAGTGCTATCTCGGGCAGCAGATAAAGCACCTGCTTACCCTTACCTAACATCTGCTTTATAAGGCGAATATATATCTCGGTCTTACCGCTGGAGGTCACTCCATGGAGCAGACACACGCGCTTTTTCTGCCACTCTTCGTGAATCCTGTCAAAAGCTGTTTGCTGCGCCTCCGACAAAGGCAGCTGCTCCATCACACTGCCACCAACGCTACGCAGTCGTCCCACCTCATAGTCATACAATTCCACTATGCCCTTTGCCTTAAGTGCATTCAGCACGGCTGATGACACATTGGCCTCTTTCAGAAGACGGGTGCGACTGACCTCTTCCATCAATTGTGGGTTGCGAAGCTTGATAGCTGAGTCTATCGCAGCCAGCTCTACCAGTTTCAAGACAAGGCTATAGCGACGTGGAGTCTTCTGCAAGCTATCGAAAAGGTCATTTAGCGCAGTTTCATCGAGGAATTTGTCTGACAACCGCACATGCACTTCCTTCTTAGGCTTGAAGGAATCGACGAGCGTCTCGCTCACTTGCAATGCTCCCTTTTGAATCAGTGAGCGCACAGCGCGCATAGCATTGATAGAGCCTGTGGCTTTTTGTAAATCGGCGACGGTCTTATGCTTGCCATAACACAACTTCTCCATTATGGCACTTTCAGTCTTTGTCAGACTGCTCCAGTCATCAAAGTCATCCATCAGCCGTATCTGTGTCTCACTGGCCAATTTCATTCCGCTGGGCAGTGCAGCCTTCATCACATCGCCTAGCGCACACATGTAGTAGTCAGCCATCCATTCCCAGAGCCGCAACTCCCTTTCGCTCACTATGGGCTCCGTGTCCACCACTTCCGCTATCTCCTTTATCTCATAGCCGTCGGCGTTAGTCTCGTTATGCAAGGAACGCACTATACCAGTATGCAGTTTGTTGCGCCCGAAAGGCACAACAACTC
Source organism: Bacteroidaceae bacterium (assembly GCA_017618515.1). Next base: position 3,064 of record JAFZUB010000054.1, on the reverse strand, counting down.
TGCAGCCCACCCTGATGCTGTCGCTCTCTGTCGTTGGCACAGCGTAAGTGAAACATCCGCCTACCGGAACAGGCAAAATGACCTCGGCATATTTCATATCCTTGCAATAAAACGTAGGTCTATTCGGTGCGCGGATTGATCAAGGTGTCAGGATTTTCGTCAGTGAACCACTTGGTGTACATAATGTAGTGGCTCGCAATGCCGATATTCAACTCCTTAGCCTGTTCGGGATCAACGCGCTTTATAAACTTGGCAGGCACTCCGCCCCACAGCTCGCCGGGGCCAACCTCGGTATTCTTCAGCACCAGCGAACCGGCAGCTATTATAGCGCCTTCACCAATATGGCAATCGTCGAGCAACGTAGCTCCCATACCTATCAGCGCGCCATTGTCAATCTTGGCACCATGCACCGTAACATTGTGGCCTATCGTAACATCGTCGCCTATCTCTATCGCGGCCTTCTGATATAATGTGTGCAGACACGAACCGTCTTGGATATTGACGCGGCTACCAATCTTTATATAGTTCACGTCGCCGCGCACCACAGCATTAAACCACACACTGCAGTCATCGCCCATTTCCACTTCGCCAATCACACAGGCGTTTTCTGAGAGATAGCAATTCTTACCAAACTTGGGACTTTTACCCTGAATAGTCTTTATTAAAGCCATAATTAAGTGTTATTTATTGTCAATCTTTTTGGTCGCTTGCCGCAGCCATTCGCGGTCAGCTTCGTCATCAAGCAAAGGCAGTAGCTCGGCTGCCACCGTGGCGTGGTAATCATTGAGCCAGTCTATCTCTTCGGACGTCATCATCGACCACTCCACAGGACGCAAGTCTATTGGGCAAAGAGTGAGAGGTTCAAAGCCCACAAAGGTACCGAACTCTGTCTCCTTGTAAGGCACACACAGCAGCACATTTTCTATTCTCACTCCAAAACGTCCAGCCAAGTATATACCCGGTTCATCGGTAACTGTCATACCTTCGCTTATCGGTGCAGCCACATAATTCATCCTTATCTGATGAGGACCCTCATGTACGCATAGATGGGAACCTACGCCGTGACCTGTGCCATGACCGTAATTGTACCCTTCGCGCCACATAGCCGCACGTGCAGCAAGGTCAAGTTGAGTACCGCTGGCACCGCGTGGGAACTTCAGGCGACTGAGCGCAATGTGTCCTTTCAGTACAAGAGTATATACTCGCCGTTCCTCCGCTGTCGCTTCGCTGCCAAGCAGCAAAGTGCGCGTTATGTCAGTGGTGCCACAAATGTATTGCGCTCCTGTGTCAACCAAGAGCAGCCCCTCGTTCCTCAGTGGAATGTCAGAGTCTGGCGTAGCCTCATAATGCACTATCGCTCCATGCTCCTTATACGCTGCAATGGTATCAAAGCTAAGGCCTTCATAGTCGCTATTCTGAGAACGCAGCTCCGTGAGTTTGGCGTCTATGGAGAGTTCTGTCTCCCCTCCCATGGGCACCGCCATCTCCAGCCAACGCAACCATTTTACCAATGCCACGCCATCCTGTCGCATAGCCTGCTTCATCCCGAGTATCTCGCTTGCATTCTTTTGCGATTTCATCGTAGAGATTGGGCTGCTTTGCACCACGCTCCCGCCCCTGTCTGGATTTGTGCAGACTGCAGCTATTGCCGCATTAGTTTGGGGAGACAGCATGATCACTTCGCTGCTATGCTTCAGGCTCTCTTCCACCTTAGCATAGTCCTCAATTGTCACTCCATTCTCTTTAAGATAGGTTACCACGTCTGCGCCCACTTTTCGCACGTCGCAGAAAAGCGTTGTTCTCTCACGACCGACCAAGCAGTAGCTCACGAAGACCGGATTGCAATGAACATCGTTGCCTCGTAAGTTTAGCAGCCAAGCTATCTCGTCGAGTTGGCTCACCAACATCTGAGTGCAGCCTTCGCGTTCTACGGCATCCATCACACGTGCAATCTTACTTCTCGTATCTTCGCCAGCCCACTCTAGCGGCTGAATCTTGATAGGATCTAAGGGCAGAGGCGGACGGTCTTTCCATAGTTCGTCAAGGGCACTAAACCGCGTTTCTAATTCTATACCATATTTATTAAGGTCGCACGCAAGTTCTTGTACTTCACTAGCAGCACAAACCTTACCGTCTATTCCCACACGGTCACCATTGCCAAGCTGCGAAGCAAGCCATTCGGCAATGGTGGGAGTACCTTCCACACGCTCTTTCATCAGCACAAAAGGCGTACCGTCAAGTGCCTCCGCCGCTGCAAGGAAATAACGCGAGTCCGTCCACAATGCTGCTGACTCTGTCTGGCCTGCAACAATAACGGCTGTGCCGGCACTGCCGTCAAAACCACTTATCCATTGGCGACACTGCCAATAATCAGGAGTGTACTCACTTCCGTGAGGATCGCTGCTCCCAATGATGTACGCCTGCAGATGATGCTCTTGCAACCAACCGCGCAACTGCGCAACGCGGCTGCATATAACTTCCTTCATAGCTATTGTCTTTGAATTTGCTTACAAAATTAAACATTCCATACGAAACAACATAATAGTTTCACCTCATTTTTTTTGAGACAAAAAATAAGGGAGCGCGGTGTGCGCTCCCTCATTTATATAGAGATTCTAAATTGTATTAGAACTTGCCGCTTCGCTCTCAGACTTCTTTATGTCGGCCCGCGCCTAAAAAGCATCCTTGCTTTTTCGAGACGGCGCGACCACCGACGAAGTCTTCGCGAATACTTTTAGAATTTGACAGTCTTGCCGTCGATTACGTAGATCTGGCCCTTCTGAGTGGAAGTAACCTTCTTACCATCTACGCCGTAAACGGTCTTGCCTGCAGCAGCTGCATTGGCAATCACGCTGTTAACTGCAGTAACCTTGCCGTCCTTGATGGAGAAGGCTGCGTCAACGTCAGCGGAGGTGTAGGTGATGTCACCCACTGCCACGGAGATGGCGTCCTTCATCTTAACGGTGTAGTCACCGTCGCCAAGCTCGCTACCGTCGAAGTAAACGGTGATGATAGCACCCTCGGTCTCCTTGAAGTCGCGGGTCTTGCTGTCAGCGATGGAGAT
>JAFZUB010000053.1 GCA_017618515.1 Bacteroidaceae bacterium | reverse complement strand
TACAGGTCAACAATGACGAGGTCAATCTCGGGAATCTCATACTGAGCCATCTGCTCGCGGTCACCGTCCAGCTCCCTGCGACCAAGAATACCACCGAACACTTTGGGGTGGAGCGTCTTGACACGACCGCCGAGAATGGAGGGATAGCTTGTAAGGTCTTCCACCTTAGCGCATTTGTAGCCCAGACTCTCAATGAAACTCTGTGTGCCGCCAGTGGAGAGCAACTGCACACCTTCAGCATCCAGTTTCTTCAGGATGCTCTCAAGCCCGTCCTTATGAAATACCGAAACGAGGGCTGTCTTTATATTCTTAATGTCCATAGATGTAAGATGTTATATGTAAGATGTAAGATGTGAATTTTTTGCGGGCAACAAAATTACAACTTTTTTCTAAAATGAAGTAATATTTATAATATCTTTTACAGAAAGCAATGAAGAAGCGGGGAAAAAGTAATGTCTACTTTACTACTACCTTAATGCCGTTGTGGATGTAAATTCCGCGCTGTGTGGGCTTACCGCTGAGTCGGCGACCGCTTATGTCATACCACTTTCCAGTCGAATGGTCAATGGTCAATGGTGAATGGTCAATTGCTGTGGGCTCGTCTTCTCCGTCGAAGTTGAGGACGAAGGACTTGGCGGGGCTGTTGGTGCCGAGGTCGAAGTAGGCGCGGCATGCGCCGATGTAGGCGCCGCTGAGCGGATAGTAGAGCTTGTTGTCTGCTCCGAGGAAGAGGATGCTGCGGTCCTCGTCGGTGAAAGAGAGATTATCGTAGGTGCCCACGAACTGACCGCCAGGGAAGGTGACGGGTGTCGGCGTGGTGGCGTTGACGATTGCATCAGCGAAGACGGGGTTCTGCCTTTCCGTGGTAACCACGTTGGTGGTCGGACTTATTATCAGATTATTGTTGCCATCTGCTCCCCACTGGTCGCCAAGAAAGTTTGAGTAGTCGCCGTCGCCACCAAAACTAAAAAACAAACTGTATTCGCCATCTGGGATGTTATTATTATTATCATTATGGTAGCAGCCAGTGACGCTGCCCGGTACGCCGTCCGTCATGAGCAGAGCTACGCCGTCAGAGAAATTGTAGGTACCCATAGCATAGCAATTCTCGATGGCATGTATGCCGCCTGCCTCGCCCCAGCCGTAGAAGATGCCTATGTAGGGGGCAGTGAGGCTGCCGTAAATGAGGCAGTTCAAGATGGTTGTTGTCGATGTGGTGCCGTTTCCTAAGACGCCGCCGACATACGACTGGCCGGTCACCGCTGCAGCCATCCAGCAGTCGTGGATGCTGTTGGTGCCGCCTGTGGCTGCGCCCACGATGCCCGCGCAATGCTGTCCGCCATTCACGGTGCCTGTTACCTTCACGTTGCGAATGGTGGCACCATTTATGTAACGGAATGGTGCAGCGCAAACTTCGTCCGGTTCGTTGATACTGAGGTTAAGGGTGTGGCCTGCGCCTTCAAATATGCCGCAGAACGGGTGTGCCTCCGTTCCCACCATCGTCGAGACGTTGATGTCGGCGTTTAACAGCACATTTTTACCTGCAAAGGTCTCTCCCGCCTCCACTCGTTGGGCAAAGGCGTTCCAGTCGTCCTCGGTGTTGATGGTGAGTTTGGCGCCATTAGGCCACTTGACGATGTATGGCTTGCCGGCCTCGACAGTCGTGGCGGTTTTGAAGTTCAGCGTGAGTGTATTGTTGGTTAGGTGTGACGATGTGCCGTCCAGCTCCATGACGGTGGCTCCGGCGAGCGGCGAGGCGGCTATCTGGGTTGCGTCCATGTCGAAGGGCAGGCAGAGCGTGTTCCAGTCGCCGTCGCTGTAGAGTGTGCGGTCGCGGAGTTTCACGGGGCAGGTCTTCCCGCTGGCATCATAGATAGCTGTTGCATTGGCACTGCCGTTCTCCAGCATTAGGGTAAGGAGGACACTGCAGCGTATGCATTTGCCGTCATAGCCCTCGCTGTGGCCGAGGGCAGGCACGGGGTTTGCCGTCTCCGTGGCCCCGCAGCGGTTGCATGTGCGCCGGTCGCCGCCCGCTTCGGTGCAGGTGGCGTCCGTGTGTGTATATCCGCCCCAGTCGTGCCCGCCGAGGGCGGGGATTTCTGTTAGGCTATAAACCAGACAATTAGGACACGTTGCCAAAGCTCTTCCCTTTGCTGTACAAGTCGGGTGGGTAATGACTGTATAATCACTGGTAATAAAATAGTCTATTGGACATGTACAATCGAACGTCAAATACCCATACTGTGCCCACGCCGTAGTGGTGGTGAGCAGCGCAAGGAGCAGCGTCATGACTGTGCGCAAGAATAGTTTGTTCATTATGTTGGAATTGAGGATTATTGTTTTTATTAGAGTCTTAGACTCTGACGGCCTTAAGGATGGCCTCTATCTTGAGGAGGTCTTCGCAGAGGGCGTGTACCTCCTTGATGTCGTGGACGAGCACGGAGAGGTCGGCATGGAAGAAGCCTTTGTCGGTCTGGATATTGAGCCCTTTCACATTGAGTCCGCTATGCTTGAACAGCGATTCGGCTATCTGGAAGAGTGTGCCCATCTCGTCAGCTCCCTCCACTCGGATGGTGGTCTCGAAGAGGTGGCCGCGCTGCATGTTCCACCTAACGGCTATGATGTTGTTGCCAAACTGGCTCTTGAGTTTGTTGGCCTCTTCGCACTCTCGCTTGTGGAGGGTGAAGGTCTGCGCGGCCTCGTCGATGTAGCCGAGTGCATCATCATCGGGGATGGGCTTGCAGCACGGTGCGATATGGCAATGCTCGATGGTGCTCTCGTCAATAACGAAGACGCTCTTGCGGTCGATGGTCTTGATCCATTGGTCATTGACGATTGGCGATTGGGCATTGGTGTCTGACGACTGGCCATTGTCGGTTGACGACTGGCCATTGCCCGACTTGACGAAGGGTATGAGGCTACGCCACGTGAAGGAGTTGCCGTTGTTGTTTTTGCTCTTGTTTTTGCCGCGCAGATAGCCGATGTCATCGTCGCCGAGAGCTATCTGACCGTCGGCCACATCGAGCAGTAGCTTGCGTGAGGTTGGGCGCTGATGGAAGATACGCAGTTTGTCGAGTATGTTGGTGTTGTACTCGATGCCTTTGTCCATGAGGAAATCGCGTATGCGGCGTTCACCTTCGTTCTGCTTGTCGCGCTCCATCTTGCGGAGGCAGGCTTGTATCTTGCTCTTGGCCTTGGCGGTGGTGACATAGTCGAGCCACTCTCGCTTAACCTGCAGCTGGCGTGCGGTGAGTATCTCCACCTGGTCGCCGGAGTTGAGGGGCTCGGTGGCTGGCACGAGGTGGTGGTTGACTTTGGCTCCGATGCAGTTGGTGCCGAGGAACGAGTGGATGGAGAATGCGAAGTCGAGTGCTGTGGCTCCGGCTGGCATTGTCTTTATCTCGCCCTTGGGGGTGAAGACGACTATCTCGGAGGCAAAGAGATTGAGTTTGATGGTGTCGAGCAGGTCGAGGGTGTCGGGCTGCGGGTCGTCGAGTATCTCATTGATGGTGTGAATCCATCCATCCATCTTGGCGTCGGCGGCTGCTTGCTCGTTGTTTGGCTCCTGCTCAGAGGTGTCGGTTACTTCGTTGGCCTTGTATCTCCAGTGGGCTGCCACTCCCTGCTCGGCGATGTCCTGCATGCGCTGTGAGCGTATCTGCACCTCTATCCACTGGCCGTGGGTGCTCATGAGGGTGACGTGGAGCGCCTGATAGCCATTAGCCTTGGGATGGTTGACCCAGTCGCGGGTGCGGTCGGGGTGGAGGGTGTAAATGCGTGTGAGGGCAACGTAGATATTGAAGCAGGTGTTGATTTCGTGCTCTCCCTCTTTGGGTTCGAAGACGATGCGGGTGGCGAGGATGTCGAATATTTCCTCAAAGGTGACGTGCTTGTCTTGCATCTTCTTCCAGATGGAGTAGGGGGTCTTGATGCGTGCTTCGATGGAGTATTTGAGGCCCAGCTTGTCGAGGGCTGTGCGTATAGGGGCAGTGAACTCCTGGAAGACAGTCTCGCGCTCTTCCTGTGAGGAGGTGAGCTTGTCCTTGATGAGCTTATAGTCGTCGGGGTGCTCATAGCGGAAGCTGAGGTCCTCGAGTTCGTTCTTTATGCGGTTGAGGCCCAGTCGGCTGGCGATGGGAGCGTAGATATAGAGAGTCTCTCCGGCAATCTTATACTGCTTGCTTGGCAGCATGGAGGAGAGGGTGCGCATGTTGTGGAGGCGGTCAGAGATTTTTATGAGGATGACGCGTATGTCTTCGCTCATGGTGAGCAGCAGCTTCTTGAAAGTCTCGGCCTGCAGTGAGGCACGCTCGCCGAAGATGCCGCCGGAGATTTTGGTCAGTCCCTCAACGATGTTTGCTATCTTGCTGCCGAATAGGTTTTGGATATCCTCAAAAGTGTATTCGGTATCTTCCACCACATCGTGGAGCAATGCAGCGCAGATGCTGGTGGAGCCGAGGCCTATCTCCTCGCAGGCTATGCGGGCCACAGCAATGGGGTGCATGATGTAGGGCTCGCCAGAGCGGCGGCGCACTCCCTTGTGGGCTTGTCGGGCAAAATTGAAAGCACGCGTAATGATATCTACCTTCTTCCTATGGTTGGAAGCGAGGTAGGCGTCAAGGAGTTTTCGGAATTCTTGATAGACTTCCTGTTCTTCAAGCTCCTCGGGATTGGTTACGGTGTTTTCAAGATCCATTATTTATTTTACTCTTATCTTTTGGCCGGCGCGTATGCGGTCGCCCTTGATATTGTTTTTGCGCTTAAGCTCTGCGACTGTGGTGTGGTTGCGCTTGGCTATCTTACTGAGATTGTCGCCCTGCTGGATGGTGACCTGACGACTACGTCCGCCACGGCTGCGGCTGCGTGAGTTGCGTCCATGGCTGCGCGAGTAGCGTGAGTTGGACGAGCGGCTGTAGCTTCGGGTGGTGGGAGCGGGGGGAGCAACCTCCTGTTCATCAAAGTCGGTCTCAGTGTTAGCAGTGGTGCTGTCGGTGTCGAGGGTGAGGGCGCTCATGTCGAGAGTGCCTTGATAGAGGGAGTCCTCGATGCCAGCGAAGCGTGCTGTGAGGTCTATGGGCAGCGCGATGGTGCTGCGGCGACGTCCACCAGGGATAAAGGTGGTCTTGTACTGCGGATTGAAACTCTTTATCTCGTCAACGGTGATGCCGCATGCCTTGGCTATCTGCTCCATGCGCATATCGTAGTGCACTACGGCGGTGTCCACCTCGATAGCCTTGATGGCGTGGCGAGCCTTGATGTTATGCTGACTGTAGTTGTTCATGATATAGGTGGCGGCGATGAAGGCGGGCACATAGCCGCGGGTCTCTCTGGGCAGATAGGGATAGATAACCCAGAAGTCTTTCACTCCACCGGCACGAGCGATAGCCTTGCTCACATTGCCAGCACCGCAGTTGTAGGCTGCGAGCACGAGGCTCCAGTCGCCAAACTTCTCGTAGTCGTGCTTCAGCATGCGTGCTGCGGCATCGGTAGAGAGGTAGGGGTCGTTGCGCTCGTCCACCCAACTGTTGATATCGAGGCCGTACATCTTGCCAGTGCTCGGCATGAACTGCCACAGTCCACCAGCTCCGGCACGGCTACGAGCCTTTGGGTTAAGACCGCTCTCTATGACGGGGAGGTAGCGGAGCACCTCGGGTAGTTCGTAACGGTTGATGATGTCGTCGAAGATATCGCCGTAGAGGTTATACTTACCCAGCATGACGGACACAGAGCGACGCAGCCTGGTGGCGTAGCGGTCGATGTAGCTCTTGACGGTGCTATTGAACACGTGAAACTCCTCGGGGGCGGGGATGGCTTTCAGGCGCTCGGCATAGTACTCGTCGCTGAAGAAGGGGTTTTTGTCCTCGAGCTCTACGTCGTCGTCGAGCGGAGTGAGGAAGTTGCTCTCAAAGTAAGAGTCCTCCTCGCCCTCTTCAGCCTCTTGCAGACCGAAGGGAACCTCGTCTTCCAGGATATCTTCATCGTCGTCAATCTGTGCCATCACAGGAAGGGTGACGGCCATCAGCATGGCAAAAATAAGTTTCTTAGTCATAAAGCTTTACTATTTTTAGAAATTCAGACTGCACTGCACGCCCACTGCGTGGCTTTTGCGGCTGCCCATATTGTTGGTTACCTCAATGGCGGCGGGCTCTACGCGCAGGCTGAGGTCTTTGCTTATATCAAAGGTTGAGAGCTGAGCGTCGACGTATGCATCAACCACAGAAACCAGATAGACTCCGAAGAAAGCGAAGATGCTCATGTCGCGGTATTTGCGGTAGTAGTCGCGCTTATGCTTGAATATTTTCTTAAACTGCTCCTCTCGGCCACTGATGTCGTAGCCCATGGGCAGCATATTGTTGTAGGAGGCGGTTGCAGGGTCGTCGTCCATGATGTCGAGGTAGGCTTGCGAGTAGTCGTCGTACATCTGCTGGTTCCACAGCAGGGCGTATGTGCATCCTATGAATCCGCCATAGATGATAGGCAGTTTCCAGTATTTGCGGTTGTATATCTGTCCGGCGCCTGGCAACACCAATGCTAACCATAGTGCTCTCTTGGGGCTCGGTACGAACTGTTGGTTCTTGCGGCTTGCTGCCTTTATCTTGCGCGGACTGAGCAGGGGAGCCAGGCTGTCGATATTGAAAGCGGCCAGTGTGTCGGCGTTGAACTGCACCATGTGTGTCTCAGTGGTATCTGTTGCTGCAACGCAGTCAGCAGCGTCGACCCTGCCTGCCGACAGGAGCGCACAGATAATCACTATTACACTGGTAGTCCTTAACACACCTTATTTATTTTATCTTGCTGAGCATACTCATGATGCTCTCCATCTCCTTGTCGTTGGCAAACGGAATGGTGATCCGTCCCTTGCCATCAAGATATTTGGCCTGCACCTTAGTGCCTGTAAGTTGGGCCAGTCTATCCTGTACGGCTTTCAGTTCCTTGGGCAGGGCAGCGTCGCCAGCCTTGGCGCTCTTGGCTGTGCGGCTCACGGTGCTGCCGCTGTTGATGTCTTTGACCATCTCCTCCACCTTGCGCACGGAGTAGTCTTTCTTCTGTATCTCGTGGAAGAGCCTCACCTGTTGCGCGGGGCTGTTGAGTCCGAGGATGGCGCGGGCGTGGCCTTGGTCAATCTGTTTGTTGCGCAGAGCCAGCTGCACGGGAGCCGGCAGCTTCAGCAGTCGCAGGTAGTTGGCCACTGTGGTGCGCTTCTTGCCCACCTTTTCGGCTACAGCCTCCTGGGTGAGGTTCATCACCTGCTGCATATTGCTGTAGGCCAGCGCAATTTCTATGGCATTAAGGTCTTCACGTTGTATGTTTTCCACCAGTGCCATGAGAGCGACGCTTTCGTCACTAGCCTTGCGCACATAAGCAGGAATGGTGGTGAGGCCTGCCAGCTGGCTGGCTCGCCAACGACGCTCGCCGGCGATAATCTGGTAGGTGCCGTCTTCCATCTGCCTCAGCGTGATGGGCTGCACAATACCTATCTGGGTAATTGAGTCGGCCAACTCTTGCAGCGACTCTTGATCCATCTCGCGGCGCGGCTGGTTGGGGTTAGCCACGATACGGTTGATCTCAATCTCGTTGATAGACGATGAACCCTGCGGGTTGATATCGTCGGTAGAAATCAGCGCGTCCAGACCGCGTCCCAGAGCACTGTGTTTCTTGTTGGGAAATTTTTTGTGTGGAGGCATCGAGGGAATGTGCTATATTATTATTTCTGCTTGCTAAGTATTTCCTTTGCGAGGGCGAGGTAGTTGCGTGCCCCCTTGGCGTCGGCGTCATACTGAATGGCTGCCATGCCGTGAGATGGAGCTTCGCTGAGCTTCACATTGCGCTGGATGACAGTCTTGAAGACCAAGTCTTCGAAATGGCGCTTCACCTCGTTGTAGATTTGGTTGGCCAGCTTTAGGCGACCGTCATACATTGTGAGAAGGAAGCCCTCAATCTGCAGCTCGGGATTAAGTTTGCGCTTGATGAGCTTGATTGTGTTGAGCAGCTGGGCGATGCCCTCCAGGGCGAAGTACTCGCACTGCACAGGGATAATCACCGAATCAGCCGCAGTGATGGCATTAACTGTGATGGAGCCCAACGACGGGCTGCAGTCGATAAGGATAAAGTCGTACTCGCCCTTCATGGGTTCGAGCATCTTCTTCATCAGCAGTTCGCGCCCCTTGTCGATGGCAAACAGTTCACGCTCGGCACCGGCCAGTGTTACATGGCTTGAGATGATGTCGAGGTTTGGTACGTCAGTGGTATATATGGCGTCGTGGGGATCGGCCCCGTTGATAAGGCAGTCGTAGATGGTGCAGTCAATGTTGCCTACTTCTATTCCGAGGCCCGATGACGAGTTTGCCTGTGGGTCGGCATCCACTAGCAATACAGTCTTTTCCAGCATCGCCAGCGAAGCTGCCAGATTGATGGCCGTGGTGGTCTTTCCCACGCCGCCTTTTTGATTGGCAATAGCAATAATTTTACCCATATCCGATACGTTTTGCGCCTAAAAAGGCTAATATAATATGCAAAGGTATGTCATTTTTTTGGATAATCGTCTATATCAACGTTATTTTATGCTTATTTATCTTAAAAAAGTATTACCTTTGCAAGAAATAAGTCACATCATGCGACCTTTAATCCTTATATCCAATGACGATGGTCTCAACTCTCGCGGCTTAGCTGCCCTTATTGAGGCCATGCGCCCGCTGGGCGACATATTCGTGTGCGTTCCTGACGGTCCGCGCTCCGGCGCCAGTTGTTCCATTACCGACACTGTGCCTTTCAAGTGCTGGCAGGTGCGCACCGAGCCAGGCCTCGAGGTTTATGCCTGCACTGCCACTCCGTGTATGTGCACCAAGCTGGCCCTCGACATTCTTATGCCGCGTCGCCCTGACCTCGTTGTATCCGGCATCAATCACGGCAGCAATGCCTCTGTCAATATCCACTACTCTGGCACCACTGCCGTCAGCACCGAGGGCGCACTTCAGGGCATACCCTCAGTGGCTTTCTCGCTTGATGACATCAACACTGAGGCTCCAATCGACCATCTAGTGCCTGTGTGCCGCCAGATTGCCAGTGTTACGCTGGAACGCGGCCTTCCTTTTGGCATCTATCTCAATGTCAATTTCCCTGCCGGCGAGGAACTGAAAGGTGTCCGTGTATGCCGCATGGCCTATAGCCGTTGGGTGGATGAGTTTGAGCCTTGCCCCCGCAAGCGTGGCGGCCGTTGGTTCTGGCTTTGCGGTGAGCAGGTGGACGAGGAGCCCGACAGCACCGACACCGACCTCTGGGCTCTGCGTCACCACTATGCAGCTGTAGTGCCGATAAGCATAGACCCCACTGACCGTGGCCTAATAAATGAATTATCAAATCTTAATTGTCAATTATAAACGATGCGCTATTTCTTGATTGCCGGAGAGGCGAGTGGCGACCTGCATGCCTCTAACCTGATGCGAGCCATACAGCAGACGGACTCAAGTGCTGAGTTCTGCTACTATGGCGGTGACAAGATGCAAGCTGTGGGCGGCACGCTGCTGCGCCACTATAAGGATATTGCGTATATGGGGTTTGTTACCGTGTTGTTGCATCTGCGCACCATACTTAAGGCTATGCGTCATTGCCGCGAGGCCATCGTGGAATGGCAGCCCGACGTGCTTATCCTTGTGGACTACCCAGGCTTCAACCTGAAGATAGCGAAGTACATCAAGAGTCACACGCGAATACCTATATATTATTATATCTCTCCCAAGATATGGGCATGGAAGGAGCATCGTATCCGTGCTATCAAGCGCGACGTGGATGAGATGTTTTCCATACTTCCCTTTGAGGTGCCCTTCTACGAGCGCCATGATTACCCAATCCACTATGTGGGCAATCCCACCGTGGATGAGATAGCGGAGTGGAGTAGAGTGAGGAGTGAGGAGTTAGGAGTGAAGAGTGGGGGTAGGCCCACTATCGCTTTGCTCCCAGGGTCGAGGCGCAAGGAGATAACAGACAATCTTCCGATAATGCTTGAGGCGGCAGCTCCCTACGCTAAGAAGGGCTACCGTATAG
>JAFZUB010000005.1 GCA_017618515.1 Bacteroidaceae bacterium | reverse complement strand
GGTCTGTCTCTCTTTGAAAAAATTTGGGACAGCCACGTCATTCAGAATGTGAAGGACGGCCCCACCCAATTATATATCGACCGCCTCTATGCACACGAGGTCACAAGCCCCCAAGCTTTCGACACACTGAGAGAGAAAGGCATCAAGGTGTTCCGACCGGACAAGGTGATCGCCATGCCCGACCACAACACACCGTCCGACCAGCAGGAGGTCATCAACGACCCCATAGGACGCAAGCAGGTAGAGACACTGCAGCGCAACTGCGAGGAGTTTGGCATACGCCACTTTGCCATGGGCACCAAGGACAACGGCATCATACATGTCGTGGGACCTGAGAAAGCATTGTCGCTGCCCGGCATGACCATCGTTTGCGGCGATAGCCACACCAGCACCCACGGCGCAGTGGGAGCACTGGCCATGGGCATCGGCACCAGCGAGGTGGCTCAGGTGTTGGCTAGCCAGTGCATACTGCAACAAAAGCCCAAGTCGATGCGCATCAACATCGAGGGCAAGCTGCAGCAGGGCGTCACAGCAAAAGACGTCGCCCTGTACCTCATGGCTCAGATGACCACCAGCGGCGCCACTGGCTATGTGGTGGAGTATGCTGGCAGCACCATCCGAGAGATGAGCATGGAGGGACGACTCACACTGAGCAACCTGTCGATAGAGATGGGCAGCCGTGCCGGTATCATTGCCCCCGACGACACTACCTTCGCCTACCTCAAAGGGCGCGAGTATGCTCCCAAGGGCGAGGCATGGGAGGCCGCCGTGGCTGAGTGGAAGACTCTGCGCAGCGACGATGATGCCGTCTTTGACAAAGAGCTCACCTTCCGAGCCGAAGACATAAAGCCGCGCATCACCTACGGCACCAATCCCGGAGCGGGCATTGCCATCGACGAAGCCATACCCTCCCTCGACTGTATCGCCGAAACCGAGAAGGCTGACTTCCTGGCGCAGCTGGACTATATGCAGTTCAAGCCCGGCGACAGGCTGGAGGGCAAGCCCGTGGACTACTGCTTCCTCGGTGCCTGCACCAACGGCAGGATAGAGGACTTCCGCGCCTTCGCTTCGGTGGTGAAAGGCAAGAGGAAAGCCGATAATGTAGTGGCGTGGCTGGTGCCCGGCTCGTGGCTGGTAAGGCAACAGATTATCGACGAGGGCATCGACAAGGTGCTGGAGGAGGCGGGCTTTGAACTAAGGCTGCCGTCGTGCTCCGCCTGTCTGGCCATGAATCCCGACAAGGTGCCCGCTGGCAAACTCGCCATTTCCACCAGCAACCGCAACTTCGTCGGACGACAGGGGCCCGGTGCCCGCACCATCTTGGCCAGCCCTCTCACCGTCGCTGCCTCCGCAATCACCGGCCTAATCACCGACCCGAGAACCCTTTAAATTCTCAATTCTCAATCCTCAATGAAACAAAAGTTCACCACCATCCACTCCACCTGCATTCCCGTTGCCATCGACAACTGCAATACAGACCTTATCATACCAGCACGCTATCTGGCCTCTACAACTCGCGACCCCAAATTCTTCGGCGATGCCTTTATGCACGACCTGCGCTACGACAGCGAGGGCAAGCCCGTGGCCGACTTCGTGATGAACAAGCCCGACTTCTCTGAGCCGCCCCGACAGGGAGTGCACGAGATAATCGTCGCAGGGCAGAACTGGGGCAGCGGCTCCAGCCGTGAACACGCCGCATGGGCTATCGCCGGCTACGGCGTAAGGGTTGTCATCAGTTCGTCGTTTGCCGACATCCACCGCAACAACCTGCTCAACTGCTTCGTGCTGCCGGTGGTGGTAACCACCGAGTTTCAACGAGAGCTCTTCGCCACCATCGCCTCCTGCCCGCAGGCCGAGGTCAAGGTGGACCTCCCCGCCCAAACCGTAACCAACATGCAGACGGGGCACAGCGAGCATTTCGATATCAACGGATACAAGAAATACTGCCTCATGAACGCCCTCGACGACATCGACTTCCTGCTCGAAAACAAGGGCATCATTGAGGAATACGAACACAATGGATCGATACATTGAAATACTCGACACCACGCTGCGCGACGGTGAGCAGACCGACAATGTGTCGTTTCTGCCCAGCGAGAAACTGACCATCGCACGCGGACTGCTGCAAGATGTTAAGGTGGACCGCGTCGAGGTCGCCTCGGCACGTGTGTCGGAAGGTGAGAAGGAAGCCGTCAGCATGATCTGCCGATGGGCAAACAGCGCCGGCATGATCGATAGGGTAGAGGTGCTGGGATTCCTCGACGGGGGCAAGTCGGTGGACTGGCTCGTTGACTGTGGCTGCAAGCGTCTCAACCTGCTCTGCAAGGGCTCGCTGCGCCACTGCCAGTATCAGCTCAACAAGACCCCCGAGCAGCATATCGCCGATATTATCGACACCATTCAATATGCCACTGCCAAAGGCGTCAGCGTCAATATCTATCTCGAGGACTGGAGCAACGGCATGAAAGACTCGCCCGACTATGTCTTCCAGGTCATGGACGCAATTGTAAATAGCTCTCCCCCTAAGCTAGGGGGAGTCCCCGAAGGCCGAGGGGGTGTGCTGGCAAAAGATGGGATGACAGCCTGTGTTCAGCGCTTCATGCTGCCCGACACCCTCGGGGTGCTCAATCCGCTGCAGGTGCTCGAGTTCGTGCGCAAGATGGTGAAGCGATACCCCAACGTGCACTTCGATTTCCATGCCCACAACGACTATGACCTCGCCATCAGCAATGTGCTGGCCGCTGTCCTCAGCGGTTGCCAGGGTATCCATGCCACCGTCAACGGACTCGGCGAGAGGGCCGGCAATGCGCCACTCGCCAGTGTGCAGGCCATTCTCCACGACCAGTTTAAGGCTCACACCAATATCGACGAGACCGCCCTGTATCAAATCAGTCGTCTCGTGGAGAGCTACTCCGCCATCCCCATCTCACCCAATCGCCCCATCGTTGGCGAGAGTGTCTTCACTCAGGTGGCCGGCGTACATGCCGATGGCGACAACAAACACAATCTCTACCAAAACAACCTCAAGCCCGAGCGCTTCGGCAGAAAGCGTGAATATGCCCTGGGCAAAAACAGCGGCAAGGCTAATATCATTAAAAATCTTGACGCCCTCGGACTCGAGCTCACCCCCGAACAGACGAAGCTCGTCACTGAGCGCATCACCGAACTCGGCGACCGCAAAGAGATTGTCACCCCCGACGATCTGCCGTTCATCGTCAACGATGTCATCAAGCACAATGCCGACAACAAGGTTAAGCTCGTGGGCTATATGGTCTCCACCGCCCGCTCGCTGCGTAGCTACGCCTCGCTGCGCATAGAGATCGACGGGGTGGAGTATGAGGCCGCATCCACTGGCGACGGACAGTATGATGCCTTCGTCAAGGGTCTCCACAAGATATATACCGAGAAGCTACACCGCGAGTTCCCCGTGCTCACTAACTACTTCGTCACCATACCTCCCGGCGGACGAACCGACGCTCTCGTGCAGACCGTCATCTCGTGGGAGTACAGAGGCAAGTCGCTCCGCACCAGGGGCCTCGATGCCGACCAAACCGACTCCGCAATCAAAGCTACAATAAAAATGCTCAACGCCATTGAGAATATGTAAGTTATAGCTATGAAAAAAACACTTCATCCATCAGCCATCAGCCATCTTCCATCTTCCCTCCTCCTCTTCCACCTCCTCCTCACCGCCTGTGGCGGTGGCAAGTCCGGCGATGGCAATGGCCTCGACTCCCTCGCTGACAGCACCATCGACTCATCGCTGCTGCTCGGCGACGAAGAGGACTCGCTGATGGCACAGACACCCGTGTCGCAAGCGGCCGATGGCGTGTTCTACGACTTCATAGCTTCCTTCTGCCAAAACAGCAAATACCAGAAAAAACGTATCCTCTTCCCACTCAAGCATATCGTCAACGGCGACACCCTCAGCGTCAGCGACAAGCAGTGGCGCTTCTCCAAGCTCCATTACAACTCCGACGCCTACACCGTCTTCTTTCCCGACTTCAAGTCTATGAGCCTGGAGAAAGACGATGAGGTGAACAATGTCACCGTGCAGTGGTACAACACCGATGAGGACAAGGCCAGCAACTATATCTTCGAGAAGATTGACGGACAGTGGATGCTCACCTCCATCGATGAGCACTCCATCGACGATGACCCCAACAGCAGCTTCGTACGCTTCTATTCCTCCTTCGCCGCCGACCCCGACTATCAGGCCCAGCACCTCGCAGAGACCATCACCTACGACGGCCTCGACCCCGACAATGATGATGAGTTCGACGCACAGTATGTGAAGAACCATAGGATCTCCGCCGCCAACTGGAGCGACAACCTCATCCCCTTGCTCCCATCCCAGAAATTCTCCAACATAGATTTCGGACAGGACCTCACCGACAACACCACCGAGCGCATGGTCTCTCTCGAAGCCCCCGGCTCCGGATTCACCAGCCGCCTCTACTTCCGTCGCACCGCCGACCAATGGCAACTATATAAAATCGAAAATTACTAATACCCCACGAAGGCGTAGGATTTAATGTAAAATGAATTAATTTGTTTTTCTATGTTTTCCCAATGAGATGATTTCGGCTTGTCGCCTCATGATGATTAGTAAAAAGAGGAAAGCTTGCTTTCGGTCTTTTGTATAAGCATTATGAGGAAGGTGCGCAGCACCATCATCTCATTGGAGGTTTTCTCGGTTTTTGTTAGATAGTACATAAATTGTAAATTAATTTGAAATGCTCACAATAAAGCAAAACTTCTCCCTCAAACCCTACAACTCCTTTGGCCTCGACGTCAAGGCCAAATTCTTCGTGGAGTACGAAACCCCCGACGATCTGTCTCACTTCCTCTCCACCCTCAATTTTCCCCCTCCTCTAGGAGGGGCTAGGGGTGGTCTCCCAAGTCTCTACCACATCGGCAGCGGCAGCGACCTCCTCTTCACCAAGGACTTCGACGGCTACATCCTCCACTCTGCCGTCAAGGGAATAGAAAAGATCGACGAGCGCGACGGCCATGTCACCCTCTCCGTGGGAGCTGCCGAGAACTGGGACCAGTTCGTCGAGTGGACCATCGCCCACGGCTACTACGGCCTCGAGAACCTCTCCCTCATCCCCTCTGAGGTGGGCGCCGCCGCCGTACAGAACATAGGTGCCTATGGTGCTGAGGCGAAGGACTATATCGTCTGCGTTGACTGTGTTGACATGCACACCGGCCGCCCCGTGCGCCATACCAAGGACGAGTGCGGCTTCAGCTATCGCCGCAGCAACTATAAAGAGCAGTGGCGCGGACACTATGCCATCACTCATGTCCTCTTCTCGCTCCCCACAGTGTTCCAGCCCAACATATCCTACAAGGGTCTCAGCGAACTCCCCACCGACGGACTCACAGCCCAGGATGTGCGCAACAAGGTCATCGAGCTGCGCCGCAGCAAACTGCCCGATCCCGCCCAGCTCGGCAACGCCGGCAGCTTCTTCCTCAATCCCATAGTCTCCGCAGACCTCTTCCACCAATTGCGCCAGCAATACCCCGACATCCCCCATTATCCCGCAACCAACCCCCATCTTTCTCCCCCTAAGCTAGGGGGAGTC
>JAFZUB010000052.1 GCA_017618515.1 Bacteroidaceae bacterium | reverse complement strand
CACATTGATGCCATGCTTAGCTATCGATTCCGAGAGATGGAGGCTGGCAGGCTCTGAGAGGCGTCCACCCTTTACCTGGACATGCCCCAGATGCATAAGGCCATTGAGAAATGTGCCAGCGGTGAGAATCACGCACTGCGCCCTGAACTCGTTATCCCACAGCGTCTTGACACCCACAGCGCGGCCATCTTCCACCAAGAGTTCCACGGCCTGGTCTTGCCACAGTGTGAGGTTGTCTGTGTTCTCAAGCACCTTGCGCCATTCAGCGCTGAAGCGTCCTCTGTCGCACTGTGCACGCGGGCTCCACATAGCTGGTCCCTTCGAGAGATTGAGCATACGAAACTGTATGGCCGTGCGGTCGGTAATCTGTCCCGTCATACCGCCCAAAGCATCTATCTCCCTTACTATCTGGCCCTTGGCGATGCCACCGATAGCAGGGTTGCAGCTCATCTGCGCTATCTTCTCCAGATCCATAGTGATAAGGCACACGCGCATACCCCGCAGGGCAGCAACGCGTGCGGCCTCGCAGCCTGCATGGCCGGCGCCTATCACCACTATGTCGTAATTAAAAACCATTTATTTCTCGCCAATCTTGCGGCACAGCTTGCCACCTAGCAGACAATAGACGCCAATGATTATCAGCGGCAGGCTCAGCAGCTGCCCCATGTTGAGCAGCATACCATTCTCGAAGGTTTCCTGATTCTCCTTGAGAAACTCCACAAAGAAACGGAACGTGAAGATACAGGTAAGGCAAAGTCCGAAGAAGAATCCTTTGCCCACGGTATGGCGCATACGCTTGTAAATCAGAGCAATGACTACAAACAACAGAGCATAAAACAGCGCCTCGTAGAGCTGCGCAGGATGGCGGGCGAAATCCTCGCCATTATGCTGGAACACAAAGCCCCACGGCACATCTGTGGCATTGCCCACAATCTCCGAGTTCATCAGATTGCCCAAGCGCACGAACGCCGCCGAAAGCGGCGCTAGCACACCCATATTGTCGAGCACACGCATGATATTCACTTTGTAGCGACGGGCATAGAGCCATATCGCTGCCATCATGCCCAGCACACCACCGTGGCTAGCCAGGCCCTCATAGCCCACGATATGCCAATCGCCCATCGCGTCCTTCTTGATGGGCAGAATCATCTCTATAGGATGGGTAAGCCAGTAGCCCGGCTCGTAGAAGAGGCAGTGGCCGAGGCGTGCTCCAATAAGCACACCCAGAAAGACGTAGATAAACAGCGGGTCAAACTTTTCCTTTCCTATCTTTTGGTTCTTGTATAGCCACGCCATTATCAAGTAACCACTTATGAAGGCGAGCGCCCAGCATAGGCCGTACCACCGCACATCGTAACCGAACAGCGAGAATGCCACCGGGTTAGGATTCCATATTATTAAACATTGAGGATTGAGCATTGAGGATTGAACATTAAAGATTGAACATTGCCGCTTCGCTCTCGCGGCTCTTTGAGGTCGACACCAGCTTCGCTGACAACCGACGAGCCGCTCGCGACTGCTGCGCAGTTGAGGATTGAGAGTGAGGAGAGCTAAACATTAAAGCGGAAGTGCATTATGTCGCCATCCTGCACCACATAGTCTTTGCCTTCGATGCCCAGCTTGCCAGCCTCGCGCACCGCTGCCTCGCTACCATATTTAATATAATCGTCGTATTTTATCACCTCGGCACGGATGAAGCCCTTCTCAAAGTCGGTGTGAATCACGCCTGCGCACTGCGGCGCCTTCCATCCCTTGCGGTAGGTCCACGCCTTGACTTCCATCGGTCCGGCGGTGATGAATGTCTGCAGATTGAGCAACGCATAGGCAGCTTTTATCAGGCGATTGCAGCCCGACTCCTGCAGCCCGGCGTCCTCCAGAAACATCTGGCGCTCTTCGGCAGTCTCCAGTTCGGCAATATCGGCCTCAGTCCTGGCAGCCACCACGAGCACCTCGGCGCCTTCGTCCTTCACAGCCTCCCTCACGCGCTCCACATACTCATTGCCTGTGGCGGCATGAGCCTAATCCACGTTGCAGACGTACACCACAGGCTTGGCAGTGAGCAGAAAAAGGTTGCGGGCAGCCATCTGCTGCTCCTTGCTGTCGAAGGTCACGCTGCGGGCCGATTTACCCTGACCCAGCGCGTCCTTATATGCCATCAGCACGTCGTACTCTATCTTGGCCTGCTTGTCGTTGCCCACCTGGGCTATCTTCTCTACGCGGTGGATACGGTTCTCTACCGTTTCCAGATCCTTGATCTGCAGCTCTGCATCGATAATCTCCTTGTCCCTCACGGGGTCTACGCTGCCGTCCACGTGTACCACGTTGTCGTCATCGAAGCAGCGCAGCACATGCAGGATGGCATCCGTCTCGCGGATATTGGCCAGGAACTGGTTGCCAAGGCCTTCGCCCTTGCTGGCGCCCTTTACGAGACCCGCGATATCGACAATCTCCACCGTGGCAGGCACCACGCGACCGGGCTTCACTATCTCGGCCAGCTTGTTGAGGCGCTCGTCGGGCACGGTTATCACGCCCACATT
>JAFZUB010000051.1 GCA_017618515.1 Bacteroidaceae bacterium | reverse complement strand
TCTTTGTTGGCGACTGCATGAAGGCTGACGCTCAGGCTGCAGCTCTCAAGCCGGGCGAAGTGATACTGCTTGAGAGCCTCCGCTTCTATCCCGAGGAGGAAGGCAAGCCCGTAGGTATCGACAAGGAAGACCCCGCATACGACGAGGCAAAGAAGGCAATGAAGGCCAGCCAGAAGGAGTTTGCCAAGCATCTCGCCAGCTATGCTGACTGCTATGTAATGGACGCTTTTGGCACCGCTCACCGCAAGCATGCGTCTACAGCCGTCATCGCTGATTATTTCGATGCCGACAATAAGATGCTCGGTCTCCTTATGGAGAAAGAGGTGCAGGCTGTTGACAATGTACTCAGCAATATCAAGCGCCCCTTCGTGGCTATCATGGGTGGCTCGAAGGTGAGCAGCAAGATTGGCATCATTGAGAATCTGCTCGGCAAGGTTGACAAGCTTATCCTTTGCGGTGGTATGACCTACACCTTCATGAAGGCTCACGGCGGCGAGATAGGCAACTCTATCGTAGAGCTTGACAAACTTGACGTGGCTCTCGGCGTAGAGGAACTGGCCAAGAAGAACGGCGTGGAGCTCGTGCTTGCTTCCGACAGTATTATCGCTGACAAGTTTGCCAACGATGCACAGCAAAAGATTTGCCCCAGCAATGCTATTCCTGAGGGATGGGAAGGTCTCGACGTGGGTCCTGAGACACAGGAGCGCTTCAAGGCTGCTATCCGCGACGCCAAGACCATCCTCTGGAACGGTCCCGCAGGTGTCTTTGAGTTCGACAATTTCTGTGCCGGCAGCCGTGCTGTAGGTGACGCTGTAGCTGAGGCTACTGCCAACGGTGCCTTCTCGCTCGTAGGTGGTGGTGACTCTGTGGCTTGCGTCCACAAGTTCGGACTGGAGGATAAGGTAAGCTATATCTCCACCGGTGGTGGTGCACTGCTTGAGGCTATCGAGGGCAAGGTGCTCCCCGGCATTGCAGCCATCAAGGGTTAAAAATATTGAACATTGAGCATTGAACATTGAGTATAAAAACTCTCCTATTCATACTCACTCTCACACTCACTCTTTTCTCTTGCAGTAAGCAGGAGGAGGCAGTAGAGTCAAGGGCTCAGGTGAGCGACAGCACTGCATTACGCGTGGCAGTCTTTCCCTCATCTGATGCCCTACCTTTGTTGCTTGCCAACGACTGGGGCATGCTCGATGAGCAAGGCGCACGAGCCGAGATAGCCGTCTATCGTTCGCAGTTGGACGCCGAGAAAGCGCTAGCCGACGGCAAGGCCGACGTGGTGCTCACAGATAAACACAGAATAGAGTGGTGGCAGCGCAAGGGCAGTCCCATACAGTTTGCTTTTGCTACGCGCCGTCCGCTATACATAGTGCCCAACAAGCAACTTCGTATCACGCGTGTCGATCAGCTCGACGACCGTATGATAGCGGGGAGCCGCTATTCGCTCGACGATGATTTCACCGACCAGGCTGTGGCAAAGATTAAGAAGCGCAAGGGACAGATACTACGTCCACAAATCAATAGCGTGGAGCTGCGCCTAAGTATGCTGCTGGCGGGTCAGCTTGATGCCGCTGTGCTCAACACACTGCAAGCAGCCAAGGCTCGTGCCTCAGGCTACAGTCCGCTGAACATCGCCGAGGGCGTTGCCATGCAGGGCGCAGTGGCGTATAGAGTTGCAGAGTCGCAGAGCGGCAAAGTCGCAAATCTACAGCGTGCATACCAAAAAGCTGTGGAGCGTCTGCATCGCTCGGCAACTATGCCGCCTATCAGCGCTACTACGCGCACAGCGCTCTATCTCACTGACGGCATCGACACATTGCTTAATGCAAAGACAGACTTTTAAGTAGTTCAAAAGTTGAGGAAGTGAACTATTTCGATCAATATTGCGACACACTGCGTTTGCTCGCGGAGGGCCAACTCTTGGAGGCTATCCGCAAGCAGAAGGATTATGCTTCGGAGCTCCAGAACTGGGAGCTGATGGACGAGATAGTCAAGACAGAGGAGACCTACGCCTTGATGTTGAAATATTTCTCACAGGGCATGGACGATGAGCGTCGCAAAGAGATCTACGACGATGTGGTGGAGCGCACCCTCTCTGTAGCGGAGAAGATAAAGCGTGCTGCGGGCTGGGCTGAGGCTACTACACCTTATTATTCTAAACTGCGTACCGTCGCGCGCCAAGGGCGTACGCTGCAATATTACAGCCGTCGCCTGCAGGCTATCAGCGGACAGCAGCTCTTTCACGACATTGTTGATAGCGACCAGACTCCTACATCCGGCCAGCGCTCGTCGCTCGTGGAGGAATTGTTTGATTATATCTGGGTGGCTGGCATACTGAGCGCGGAGGATCGGTCGGCGCTCAGCAGTCTGCTCAACGGTGCGGTACTCACCGCAGGCGAGAAGATGTGGATGGTCAGCGCTCTCACACTCTCGCTGCTGCAATACTACGATGATGCCAAGCTGCAGCTGCTCGCGGCACTGGCAACAACTGAGGTCTATGCCGATGACGACACATCTGATGACGCGCTTATCAGGTGCCGTGCCATTGTGGGCATATCACTGGCAGCCATGTACTATAAGCATCGCTTCGCCGTGAGTTGCCCGCAGGTTGAGCTGCCGTCGGCCATCACGTTTGTCATTCTGCAACTGCAGTATATGGTGCAGTATCAGACACGCCGCGTGCGTCAGACCTTTGACAACGATTTCATGACGCTCCTCAATCAGATGCGCGGGCAGATCACTGATCTCAATGAGTTGAAAGACCTGCTTGAGGACGAAGACCCCGAGATGCCACCCGCAGGCATCGACCCCGAGGTGATACGCGCCATACAGTCACGACTGAAGCAGGCCTCCGACATGGCTCATCGTGGTCTTGACATGATGTACGGCCATTTCCGCCAGCTGAAGAGTTATCCTTTCTTCCGCGAGACACGCTCGTGGCTTAAGCCTACGATGGTGCCGACGCCTGATTTTGAGGCTACGCTCGGCAAGCTCGGTCCGCTGCTCAATTATTCGCGCATGTGCGATTCCGATATCCATTCTATGGCAGCCACCATGGCATCGATGCCCCAGACGTTTGGGCAGATGATTGCCTCGCAGATGGAGGAACTCGACCTGCATGCCGATGCTGAGGCTAACGAGAGTCTTGGCCGTGAAGAGCGTGGGCAGAAGATGAGTACGTTCATGCAGCAGTACTCTCATTACTTCAAGCATGCCGGCGACGATATAGACACATCTATTGCTTTCGCCACCAGTTATCTGCAGGATCTTTACCGTCTCTTTACCATCCGCATGGAGCATGAAAAAGAGGGCAATCCTCTCTCCTCCTTCCAAGGGGAACAGGGAGAGGGGCTGTTTTTATTCCTCGACAGTCCTCTTATCCGCGACGGCATCAATGGTGCGGATGCAGCGATGGCACCGGAATACGCTTTCAACAGTAGGCTGTATCGTCATGCGATACTCCTCAACGAGGCCCTCAGCACAAGTTATGAGCAGACCTCCGCGGTGAAGCTTCGCGTCGCTTTCAGCCATGCCATGCTGCACGACAGTCATTCGGCTGTCGAGGTATATCGCCATTGCGAGGAACTGCCGCCCGAGCATCTGCTGGTGTATGCTGGCTGCCTGATGGAGTGCGGACAACCCCAGGAGGCTATACGCGAGTATGAGATACTCTTCAGTGGGGACGACAAGGGAATATCGCTTTATCCATACGCCGTGGCTCTCAGTCAGAACGGCCGGTTCGCCGAAGCCTGCGAGGCACTTTATCAGGAGGACTACCATCGTCCTGACCAGATAAAGGTTGTTCGCCTGCTGGCGTGGTGCAGCCTTAGACGATCTAATTCCATCGCTTCCCAAGAGGAAGGAGGCTTACAAGAATCTGATAGTCCTCGCTCTTTATGGGATGGATCGGGGGTAGTCTCTTTGTACAACCGCCTACTCACCATGTCTCCCCTCCGCTCCAGCGATTGGCTCAACGCGGGACATGCAGCGCTGGCTAATGGTGATGTGCATCAGGCGCTCGACTATTACCATAAAGCAGAAGCCACAGCCATCAGCGATGATGACTGTGAACTCCTTCTGTCGCTTGGCGTGCCGCCCCTCACACTTCGATTGGTGCAGGACACGCTTAAGTTATAAAATTACATGCAATATATTAGAATGGAAGTCCTACTGCGAAGTGGAAGGTGAAGTCGCGGGAGAACTTAGGATGAATTATGGGGAGGTAGTCCTTGCTACTAGTGGGGTAAGCGGGGTTGACTGCCTTCATCGCCATGTCGAAGCGCAGAATGAAATAGTCGAGATTGAAGCGCAGTCCAATACCGTAGGATGCGGCGAGTTGTTTCCAGAACTTATTAAATCTGAATTGCCCTCCTTTGCCAGTGATGTCGTAGCGGCGTGTGGTCCAGATATTACCGACATCGGCAAAGACAGCACCGCTCAGCTTCCAAACGAGGTCGGAACGTAGCTCGATGCTGGTGAGCAGCTTGAGGTTGCCGGTCTGGTTGATATAGTCCACACGACCATCCTCGCCAGTGTAGTTGCCTGGGCCGAGCTCCCTGACTGACCAACCGCGCACTCCGTTGGCACCGCCGCCGAAATATCGCTTCTCAAAAGGCACGATGGTGCTGTTGCCGTAGGGGTGAGCTATACCGAAGGCGCCGTGAATAGCGAGGGTGTTGCGTGCATTGAGCAGGAAGTGCTTGGAGTAGTCGATGTCGAATTTGAGATATTGTGCAAAGGCTACGTTGAAGAGGCTGTACTGTCCGTCGTTCTTTTTGTGGAAACCCATTGGGCGAGCAAGGCCGTAGAGCAGGTTGCCTGCGCTCTCCACCGACCACTGCAGCTGCCAGGGATTGATGCGTCGCTGCCGCGGATTGACCGTTGTACGTTGCCGGTTGTCGGTTGTCTGAGTATAAGTGGTGTTGAGAATCAGCAGGTTCTCGTAGGCGTAGCGTATGAGAGCTGAGCGATAGTTGTCGGTCTCGAGGTAGTCGCGGCGGAAGGTGGACGATATCCACGGCATGTACACATAGTTGAGGCTGGGGATATCGAAGCGATGGCGCATACGACCATTGCTGGTGCTCCACTGATATGCCCACAGGGCGGTGAGCACGCGGCGGTGAAACTCGGGGCGCTCCTGAGTGTCGAACTGTAGTGATAGGGCGGTAGTAGGATTTAGAATTGAGGACTGACCATTCACTGTCGAACTTTCGTATTTTCGAACTTTTGAGCCCCAAAATGGAATGATCAGTCGTGGGAAGGTGAGCCTTGTCTCGAGACCTATCTCCACGTAGTTTTGGTTGGTGTAGCCCTCGAGGCCAGTGATGGCTTCGTAGGCACCCTTTAGCTTGGTGCTCCATTGCTCTGAGCCGCGCAGTAGATTGCGATTGGTGTAGGATAGGGTAGCGGCAATTCCGAGATTGCCAGCGGTGTTGGTGCCTTCGAGTTCTACGCCCAGGCTGTTGGTCTTCTCAGGCAGTATGGAGATATCGCAGTTGAGTGTGTCGGGGGCTGTTTCTTGCATACGTATGGCTACGTGGTTGACGGCCTGCAGGTTGGCTAGGGCGAGGTAGGTGCGGTTGACGTCTTGCTCGCGGTAGAGCTGGCCGGGATGCACATATGTCTTACTGTCGAGCAGCTTGCGCCGTAAGGGCAGATCTTGACCACTGTATGTCACTTCGCCGATGGTGTAGGTGTTGTTGTCCTCGGGACTGCTATGGTGCAGATGGAGCACAACATTGGCGGGACCGGCGAGGGTGTCTATCTCGTAGTGTATGTTGTTTTTATGCTCACGGTAGTAGCCGTGATTGCGGAGCATGGTGGTAATGCGTGAGCGCTCTCTGTCGAGCAGGGAGAGGTCGCAGAGCATGCCTTTATAGAGATAGGTATCGGCAATGCTGAGATTTATAAGGCTGTCGATGGCGCGGTCGTCAGCGGCGTAAGTGATGCTGCTGATGGTGTATGGTTGGCCAGGATGGAGGGCGTAGTGTATCTTGGTGTGGTGACTGTTGGGTGGCGCGGTAACAGTGGTGGTGACGCTAGCGTTGAGGTAGCCTTTGTCTTTGAGTGCGAGGGCTATGGCATTCTGTGTGTTGGCGGTCTGCTGCGAGCTATAAATGACGGGTGCTTCGCCGATACGCTGCCATAGAGTGGGGCGCTCGCGCGCTGTGTCGGCAGGCGACGAGAGGCAGTAGATACCAAGGGGCACCTTGAGTAGGTTAAACCATTTGCTGTTGGGCTTTTGTCTTAAGTATTGCTGATAGGCGCTGGCTGTCACGGCGGGTTCGTCGCTGCTCAACTTGACGGATGTGAGCAGTCGCTGGTCAGGGCCGAGGAATTTCTCTGCCGAGCATCCGCATAGCAGCAGCGCCACTAGCAAGATTTTTATAATTAATGTACAATTTGACAATTTATGTACAATTAAATTATTTAACTATTTAAGTCCTCCCCGCTATAAGGAGATAAGAGGGGCTTCATTCGCCATATATGGCTTCTAGGTCAGCGACTATCGGTGTGTTGAGGAACTTGCGGTCCCTGCGCCAGCAGTGACTCTTGCATATCAGATGGATGAGCGTGATGGCGACGAACAGTATAGCGGCGCAGGCAGCGAGAGCAGGCATGGACAATTGACCATTACCGATTGACCATTGCAGATTGATTAGTGATGATTGATCATTGCCGATGGACTCTGGACTCTGAGTGGTCGCCAAGAACATACCAGCAGCGAGGAGGGCGAAGGCCACGAGGGCGAGGATTGTGTAAATGGTGTAACGGCGACGGCGCATCTTGACTGACGAAGCCAGACGGCGGTATGCCTTCTTGGTCTGTTGGTGCTCGGTCTCCCATAGCTGGAGGATGGGCGGTATGACTGTCTCCACCTGAGCATCGGGTTGCATCAGCATCTTTGTGTTGCCGGGAGTGGCGAAGGTGGTGGCATAGAGTGGCTCGTGATAATTCGACAGGTTGAGCCAGCGACCGTAGCCTCCGTTGTCAAGGAAGTCCTGCTTGCGGAAAGCGAGGTTGGAGCTCTCGGCATCTATGGGCTTACGTTTGCCGCGGTTAACGGCGCGGTAGTTGAATATCTGTTGCCGCTGATGCCAGCGCAGTGCATGCTTCTCCCATGGGGTATTGTCGTAGCTGTAGTATTGGTTGTAGCCGATACACATATCGCAGTCCTGCTGTATGGCCTGCGCTATATTCTGCAGCCAGAGGTCGCTCTTTGGAGTGGAGTTGGGGCGCAGCAGCACTATCCATTCCTTGCGTGCCGCCCTCACACCTAGGGTGGTGGCGATGGTCATGTGGAGTATGCCGTTGCGGTTTTGAGGCAGATGGGTGCTGCGCAGCAGGGTGGGGTATTGCTTGGTGGCTCGCTTGATGACGTCATTGGTGTCGTCGGTGGAGGCATTGTTGACGACCACTATTTCGAAGTCGGGATATTGCTGTGCTGCCACGGTGTCGATGGTGTGCTGTAGCATGCGGTCGGAGTCGTGAGTGATGATGACCACTGATATGCTGGGCCACGACGATTGATCATTGCTGATTGATTCTTGACGATTGACGGCAGCATAGCTACGCCAGTATAATATAAGGTATATTATCAGTAGCAGTATTGATGCGGACAGTATGATGAGGTAGAGGGGCATCTGGAGTGAGGAGTTAGGAGTTGGGGATTGACATTATCCTGCGGCGAAACTCTGCGCAGGTGATGGCTGTGGCTACACCTACGTTGAGGCTTTCTATGGCAGGGCTGCCTATGGGGTATGGTGGTATGTAGAGTCGCCGGGTGATATGGCAGGCTGTTTCCTGGCTGATGCCGTTGCCCTCATTACCCATCACTATTATGCCGTGGTTGGTGAGTGGGGCATCGTAGATGTTGGTACCATCGAGGAATGTGCCATACACGGGTATCTCGTCGTTTAGACTGGCGAGGTACTGCGGCAGTGGTGTATAAGCTACGTTCACTTTGCCGAGAGCTCCCATGGTTGCTTGTACCACCTTGGGCGAATAGATGTCGGCAGTGGCTGGTGAGCATATCACATGGTTGATGCCAAACCATCGTGCCAGCCTCAGTATGGTGCCGAGGTTGCCAGGGTCTTGCACTGTGTCGAGTGCCAGGCATAGTTCCGACAGCAGGGCGTTGGTGGTGGGCAGTACTTCGGGTTGCTTGCGGAAGATGGCGATGACTTGTTGCGGTGTCTCTAGCATGCTTGCCTTGGCGAGCTCTTCCGGTTGGAGTGTATCGCACCTCACTTCGGCGGGGATGAGTGTATGGTTGGCGTCAAGCCACGACTGCAGGGCAGCGATATATGTGCACTCAAATGATTGCAGCAGCTCCGCCACCACCTTTGGTCCTTCGCCCACAAAAAGTCCGCTCTGGTCGCGGTGTTTCTTTAGACGCAGGGAATGGATGGTCTTTATCTGCTGTTTGCTGATCATTTGGATTTGGAGTGTTTTTTACTGAAAGTGGTAGTACCAGAAATATGTGTTGCCATAGAGGTCATGGCATTTGCGCTTGCTCTCGGCAGGAGAGGAGTGGCGCTTTTTGTCTGCGAGGAAATCAGCGTAATTAGCCTCTATGATAGTGTTGCTGTAGGTAATCTGTGGGTTGGCTGTACTCGACTTGTATATGATGAGGGCTTCCTTGTAGTGCTGCGGCAGCGACTGATTGTCAGTGTCATAGAAGTGGGGCAGCATTCGGGCAAACTCGTTCAGCTTCTTCTGCAGCAGCAGATTGCACAGCATAACATCGTGACTGTTGATATTTGATATTTGATGTTTATCCGGAACAGGGTAGTGAAACAGCTTGTCAGCCAGCTGGTTGGTGTTGTCCATGGCTATTGCCCTCAGATTGAAGATGGCCGAATCGACTTTCAAAGCGCGACTACCAACCTGCAGTACTTTGTCGTAGTTGCCAGCCATGAGGTGGCGCTGCATCTGGTGGCGATAATGGGTGAGCAGATTCGTGTTGCCGATGGTGTAGCATAGTATCGCTGCCACTATGAGCGACCAGATATTGAGATTGAGGGGCTTAAATTGCAGTCTTGGCCGCTTGATGACCAAGTATAGCCACACGGCGAGCATGGCAGCGGTCAGGGCTATGGTGCGCCAGCCTATGTGTTCATTACAAATAATGGCGACTATCGCCATGCTTGGCCAGAAGGCGAGCGAATACCACGCTGTGTCGAGTTTCAGCCGATGGGCGAGAGAGTAGGGCAGCAGGCATAGCACCACCGCAAGGCATACAATGGTGAGGTCGCTCACGCCGTAGTCGGCGTAGGTGTTGAGCAGCATTGGTCGCTGAAACAAGCAATAACCGATAAGCAGCAGGATAAAGAATACCCAGCCCAGAATCCTTATCAGTTTTTCACTCAACATTGCTTGACTCTCCAACTCTTGTCTTACGATTATTCTTCCAGCTTAAGCACCTGTGCAGATCGTGCTGGTATATATAGCTTAAGCCACCCCTTGTGCTGGCGTGACAGTAGTGGGTCGTAATTGGTGAAATGGTCAACGCTGTCATCGCAGAGGCCGAAGCCGCCGTACTGCTTGGCGTCGGTGTTGAGCACCACCTTATACTTGCCCTCGGGTACCATAAAGCCGTAGTCCTCAAAGCTACGTGTGGGGTTGAAGTTAAACACGAATACCCATTTGCCGCGGCTGTAAGCCAGCACCTGGTCGCCATCGTTGTGCCATACCTCGCGCACCTTGGTCTGCAGAAGATGGGTGTTGGCTCGTAGAGTGGCGAGCATGTCGCGGTCGAAGTCACCGAGGTAATGGTAGAGCAAATCAGGATTGTCGACGAGGTTCCACTGGCGGCGAGCATATTTGTGGCTCCATCCGTTGCCCTCACGCGGGAAGTCTATCCACTCTGGGTGGCCAAACTCATTGCCCATAAAGTTAAGGTAGGCGCCATTGATTGTAGAGCTGGTGATGAGGCGCAGCATCTTGTGGAGCGCTATGCCGCGGTTGGCCACGTCATTCTCATCGCCTTTCTTGAAGTGCCAATACATATCGGCGTCTATCAATCGGAATATGACGGTCTTGTCGCCCACCAGTGCCTGGTCGTGGCTCTCGAGGTACGATACGGTATGCTCGTCGCTGCGGCGGTTGGTCACCTCCCACAATATGGAGGATGGCTTCCAGTCCTCGTCCTTAAGTTCCTTTATGGTCTTGATCCAGAAGTCGGGGATGTTCATCGCCATGCGATAGTCGAAGCCGTAGCCTCCGTCCTCTATCTTGGCAGCGAGGCCAGGCATGCCCGACACCTCCTCTGCTATGCTCACGGCGT
>JAFZUB010000050.1 GCA_017618515.1 Bacteroidaceae bacterium | reverse complement strand
GCATGCACATTCTTGTTTATTTCGGACGGGTCAATCTCGAAGTGGATTACCTTTGCCTGACGGGCGTAGGTCTGGAGATTGCCGGTGACACGGTCGTCAAAGCGCATGCCCACCGCGATGAGCAGGTCACACTGATTGGTGAGCACATTGGGGCCAAGGTTGCCGTGCATACCAAGCATGCCCTTGTTGAGCGGATGGTCGGAGGGTAGTGCACTGAGGCCGAGCATGGTGCAGCCAACGGGGATGTTAGCCTTCTCAATTAGCTCGCGCAATTCTTCGCGGGCATCGCCGAGCTCCACACCTTGACCTACAAGCATAAAAGGACGCTCGCTGTGGTTGATCATCTTGGCAGCAGTCTTGATGGCATTCTCGTCTATCTGCGGCACGGGCAGATATGAACGGATGAAGTCCACACGCTTGGGCTCGTAGTCCACTAGGCCTGTCTGTGCGTTTTTTGCAAAGTCGAGTACCACAGGGCCCGGCCTGCCAGACTTGGCAATATAGAAGGCGCGGCTTACTGCCCATGCCACATCTTCGGCACGGCGTATCTGGAAGTTCCATTTGCTGATAGGCTGCGTAACGCCAATAACGTCAACCTCTTGAAAGGCATCGGTGCCGAGGAATGCGGCACCCACCTGTCCACAGATGACTACGAGAGGAGTGGAGTCAATCATGGCGTCGGCCACACCTGTCACTGTGTTCATGGCGCCAGGGCCGGAGGTGACGATGGCGCAGCCCACCTTGCCGCTCACGCGGGCGTAGCCTTGGGCTGCATGTACGGCTCCCTGCTCATGGCGCACAAGGATGTGGTTGAGCGTGGAGCGGTGATCGTAGAGTGCATCGTAGGACGGCATGATGGCCCCGCCCGGATAGCCGAAGAGCGTGGTTACGCCTTCGTTCTCTAGGCTGCGCATTAGCGCTTCTGCACCTGTAATCTTGTTATTTGGCATAGTGATAATGTTATTCTTCTTTCAGTATTCTTACTCCGCCCTTGTCTGCACTGGCTACACTCTGGGCATAGGCGCGCAGGGCTTTGGAAACGACTCGGTTGCGCTTGAGTGGCTGCTGCGGACGAGCGGCCAGTTCTTCATTGCTAAGGCGCACATTGATGGAGCGGTTGGGGATGTCGATGTCGATGATGTCGCCGTCCACAATCTTGCCGATATTGCCGCCACTGGCTGCCTCGGGAGAGATATGGCCAATGCTGAGACCACTGGTGCCGCCGCTGAAGCGACCGTCGGTGATGAGTGCGCACTCCTTGCCCATGTGCATGGACTTGATGTAGGAGGTGGGATAGAGCATCTCCTGCATGCCGGGCCCGCCCTTGGGACCCTCGTGGGTAATGACTACCACGTCGCCTTTCTTTACCTTACCGCCGAGGATGCCCTCGCAGGCATCTTCCTGGGAGTCGAAGACAACGGCAGGACCGCTGAAGTGCCAGATACTCTGGTCCACGCCGGCTGTCTTAACCACGCAGCCGTCCTGAGCTATGTTGCCAAAGAGGATAGCCATGCCGCCGTCTTTGGTGTAGGCATGCTCGATGGAGCGGATGCAGCCGTTGACGCGGTCGGTGTCGAGGGTGTCGTAGGTGCAGCTCTGGGCGCCAAGCTTTGTGCAGAACTTGCCGGCGGGTGCCGACGAGTAGATGCGCTTGGCTTCGGGGTCGATGTTATCTTTTAAGATGGAGTATTTATCAATATCTTCGGCAAGGGTAGCGCCATTGACGCGCTTTACGGAGGTGTCGATAAGACCTCCCTTGGCGAGTTCTCCCAGCAGGTTGAGCATTCCGCCGGCACGGCCGCACTCCTGCACGCTGTACTTCTGGCTGTTGGGCGCGAGCTTGCAGAGGAAAGGCGTCTTGCGCGAGAGGGCGTCGATATCGGCCATGGTGAAGTCAACCTCGGCCTCCTGTGCCACAGCCAGCAGGTGGAGCACGGTGTTGGTGCTGGCGCCCATGGCGATGTCAAGTGTCATGGCATTAAGGAAGGCTGCGCGTGTGGCAATAGAGCGCGGCAGTACACTCTCGTCACCGTCCTCATAGTAGGCCAGCGCATTCTTCACAATCTGACGGGCGGCAGCCTTCATCAGTTCCACGCGGTTGGCGTGGGTAGCGAGTATGGTGCCGTTGCCAGGCAGGGAGAGGCCGATGGCCTCTGTCAGGTTGTTCATGGAGTTGGCGGTAAACATGCCAGAGCAACAACCGCAGCCAGGGCATGCGCGGTTCTCTATCTCGGCAAGGTCGGCATCGCTCACGGTGGGGTCACCGCCCTTTATCATGGCGATTACGAGGTCAAGGTTCTCGCCCTTATAGCTGCCGGCCTCCATAGGACCGCCGCTGACAAAGACGGCAGGAATGTTGAGACGCATGGCGGCCATCAGCATGCCTGGGGTAATTTTGTCGCAGTTGGAGATGCATATCATAGCATCAGCCTTGTGCCCGTTAACCATGTATTCTACGGAGTCGGCGATGATGTCGCGCGAGGGCAGACTGTAGAGCATACCGTCGTGACCCATGGCAATGCCGTCGTCAATGGCGATGGTGTCAAATTCGGCAGCATAGCAGCCGAGACGCTCTATTTCTGCTTTTACTATTTGGCCGGCCTCGTGCAGATGGGTGTGACCGGGCACAAACTGGGTGAAAGAATTGACAATGGCAATGATGGGCTTTCCAAACTGTTCGCGTTTCATACCATTGGCAACCCAGAGAGCGCGGGCGCCAGCCATACGGCGTCCTTCAGTGCAGACACTACTGCGTAGTTTTATTTTGGTCATAATAAGGCAAATTAATTAAGTGAAATGCAAAGTTCGTTAATTCTACTCAAACTTATTGGTGTCAAGGCAGGAAAATATCAAAAATACAAGAAAAAGGCCATGCTCAGTGAACTTTTGTCAACCAAGCATGGCCATTTTGTTATGTTTAGATAGATTTTCTATCTGCGTCCGGAGCGTACTACGCCTCCACCTCCGCCGCTGCCAGAACTCTTGGGCTGGTTATTGCGGGGCTGCGTGTTGGCGCGCGGTTGCTGCTGAGCGGGTGCGGAAGGAGCAGTGCGCTGCTCGGGCTTGCTTTGACTACGCGAGTTGATTTGCGGACTGTTCACATTCGGTCGCTCGTTGCGATAGCGCGGGTCAGTGGTGCGGTTATGCTGGTCGCGATTGCGATAGTAGTTGGGGCGCGGCTTCTCAACCGGGGTGCGCGGACGCACGTTGGCACCGAAGTCTGAGCGGCGGTGAGCACCGAAATCGCGAGAGCTGCGGATATTCACCTCGGCGCGATAACGACGGTCAACGGCGTAGCGGCTGCTGTAGTAGCCGGAGGGGTAGTGTACTCTCGCATGGCTGCCGTGATATACATAGAACACACTCGGGCGGTCGTAGTAGTAGAACGAGCGGTTGGTGTAAACATTGTATATGCGCAGATACCAGCCCGTGCGACTCGTATAGATGGGGCGGAAGAAATACTCTGCGTTCATGAAGCGCTCATACTGCAGATAGTCGAGCACATGGCGCAGGTCTTCGTTGCGGTAGTCGAGATACTCGTAATAGCGGTCGATAGCGTCGATGTAGCCATTGACAACGTCATCCATAATGTACTGCACAGAATAGATGAAATCGTAGTTTATCTCGTAGCAGTCGTCATACTGCATCGGAGTGAGGTCAAGCTCGTATGCCATACGGTCGCTGAGGAAGCGGGCATAGTCGCGGATCTTCGATTCGCTCAAAGCCATCATGTTGAGGCTGAGCACGGCAAACAGGGTTGCCAAAACAATCTTCTTCATAATGGTTAGTTTTTGAGTGGTTAGTGAAAATGTTTGTTAGACTCTCTCTGCACGCGTAAACAGTGTGTGCTATTTCTCGTTGAAGTGGCTGCCGCGCTTGATGATAGCAGGAGCTTTCTTTGCGGACTTGGACTTAACTGAGCCTTGGAACTGGTTGGAGTAGTCGTAGTGTACATCATAGCCGTACCAGTCGCTAACAATCCACATTGAGGGAGTTGCCCAGTAGTAGTCGGTCAGCTTTGACAGGCGGAAACGCTTGTTGCTGTCACCGAAGTAGCCGCTGAAGTAGTTGTTGTCCAACTTGTAGTCGCGGATGAAGGTGTCAAGGCCAAGGTCATCATAGTAGGTGAGGTAGATGATGCCGTCGCGAATCTTCCATTCAAACTTGTACCACAGGTAGTCGTAGTAGCTGCGTACGGTGTGGGTGTCATCCCAGCTGTAGTAGTCTTCCTGGTAGCCAATGCCGTAGGTGGCGTTGTGGTGGTCGGGCACCAGCTTGATGTAGGTGTAGTCGGCGTCATAGAAGAATCCGTCTTCATCTTCGTACCACATGCCCCAGTCACCTTGCCACTCGCCGCTGAGTACGCGGGCCTCGTTCTCGTCATCGCTGTTGCAGGAAGTGAACCCTACCATTGCCACGAGGGCAACCGAAAGTATAAAAAACAGTTTTTTCATATTGTTTAATTTTTTAGGTTATTATTGCGTTCCGTGGGGATGCGTTCGCTCCCTTGAGTCTTATTCTGTCGCAAAGATAGCTTATTTTGTCAAGGAACCCAAATATTTTAATGGTTTTATTTACTTTATTTAGCACAATTTTAACACATCATGCCAGATTTAGCTATTTATTTGTTATGTATAGCGCAGGGGAAGGCTGTCTTTTTCGTTACAAAAAGTGAGCCGGCACTCTGCGTAATGCTGAATGCCGGTCACAAATTATGAAAGAAACTTTCGCTTCAGATTTATTCGCGCGCTATTAGTAGAATAGGTAGCGGCTGTCAGTTACCTTGGCCTTCTTCTTCAGGTAGCTGATGACGGGGCTCTCGCCGTAGTACTGGCGCGGGTTGAGAGCCATGCTGGCATGAGAGCGGGCGGCACCGGTGAGGTACTGCTGCTCATCGTACTTAGCCTCGGGATCCTTAGTCTCCTTTGTTACCTGGTAGGCGAAGACTGCGTCGCGGCCCTTGAGAGGACCAACAAACTGATTGACCTTTGCCTTGCTGATAGAGCCAAGTATCACGGGGTCATACTGATTGTCAGCGTAGAAGTTAACATTCTTTGCGGAGTCGGATACGGCACCCTTCTGTGCCATAACCTGATCGATGGACTTGGCGCCCTTGAGCTTGCCCAGAATCATGTCTGCCTTCTTGTCGCGGAGCACCTCGGCCTTAACCATGTCCTTGACATCATCGAGAGGCATGTAGCCTTTCTCGTGGGACTTGGCAACACCCACAACTAGCAGATGATTGCCGTTGTCGCAAACATAGAGCGGGGAAATCTGTCCGTCTTCAGCCTCATCGAATATCCACTTCTTGGCATCGTTGCTGATCCAGCGCATCATGTGGCGGTCCATACCGGGCTGCGAGAAGTATTGCATCGAGAAGAAGTCCTCGGTGGTGATGCCGTTGAGGGTCTGTACATTGTAGCCGGCCTTGGCGGCGTTCTTCTCCATGGATTCGATGGTCTTGTTTTCTGCGATAAACTTGCTGAACTTGTTGTACTCAGCCGTGGAAGTCTCGTTGCTGTAGTTAACCGGGCACTTGATGACTGCGGCGTTGTACTTGGTGACCATATTCTTGCGGTCGGTAACCTGCAGGATGATGTTGCCCTGCGGGAATTCGATATTGGCCATCTCGCCTACGGCCATGGTCTGAGCCTTGTTGATGAAGGACAGGTTGTCCTCGTCCATAGTGGCGTTCTCATACATGTTGCTAACAAGCCATGTGGAGTCGGCGGTCTGGCTGTACTTCTTTGCCATCTCAGTAAAGTCAGCACCGGCCTTCAGGGCTGTATAGATAGAGTCGGCACGCTTGCGGGCATCGTCGAGGTCCTTGCCACCCACCTGAATCTGGCGAATCTGGATGGAGTCGGGAGCCTGAGTCTTGGCAAGCAGGCGAATAATGTTCTGGGTGTTGTCGGATACGGTGAGGAAGGGGCCCTTTACGCCACCTACGCCCATCGAGTCGAGCATAGCGCTGATGTCAGCGGGGAAAGCGTCAGCGGTGCGCGGTACATCAATGTAGATAACAGAGGACTGGGCACGACGTACCACACCGGCAACATCGTCAGTGGTTGCTATCTCCTGTGCAAACTCGGCCATCTTCTTGTCAAGCTCGGCCTTGTCGGCATCGCTAGCCTTCACTGTGACGGCTATATATTTAATATCCTTTGAATCAGCGTTGAGCTTGAAGCTCTCCTTCAACTCATTGTACTTAGCTTTCAGCTCCTCGTCGCTAACCTTTACGTCGTTGTCGTTGATGGAGGCGTAGGGCACTGCTGCCAGCACTACATCCTTGTTGGTGGAGGTGGCTTCGTATGCCAGCTTGCTCTCCACGGGGTTAGAGGTTATCGACATGTGGAGCAGGGCGTTGTACTTCTGCTGCAAGAGAGTCTCCTTGAGGGTCTTCTCAACAAACTGCCAGTAGCTGTAGAGCTTGTCGTACTGCTCGCGATACTGCTCAGGCACGTTTGAGGAGCCGGCCTGCATCTTCTTGTACTCGTCGAGGAAACTCTTGAGCATGTTGGCGTCGAAGCGACCAGTCTGCTGATTTACAAACGGGCTCTGCGCAAGCATCGGGTTGGTACCTTCTGCCAGCACGTTGCGCATCTCCTGATCGGTGACGGTGAGACCCAGTTTCTCTGCCTCGGCCTCAATCAGCTTGTTGCTGACAAAGCTCTGCCATGCCTGCTCCTTGAGAGCGGCGTCCTCGTCGTCAGTGAAAGTGGTCTTGCCCTGCGTCATGGAGAGGTAGGACTTGTAAGACTCAATCAGCTGGCTGTACTCCTGCGAGTGGATCTTCTTGCCATTGATGGTGGAGATTACTCCACTGTTTTGATTTCTCTGTGCCTCGGTAGCGCGGAAGAACTCCTCGGTGATAAAGGCGAGGAGTGCAAGACCAATGACTACTATCAGCAACTTACCGTGTTTTCTAATTCCTTGAATAGCTGCCATGTTATTATTGTTTTGTTTTTATTGTCTGATAAGGTTATTAATGGAGCCTTTTCGGCATTTCAAGCTGCAAAATTAGAAAAAAGATTGCATATACTTGATGTTTTTGCATTACTTTTTGCGAAATAAGTGAAAAAATAATTATTTGAAGTGTCCTCCTGGGGGCAAATCCTTGCTTGGAGTGGCGGTAGCCTTCTGTGGAGTGCGCGGCGGCACCACAGCAGTAGGCTGAGGAGTTTCGTTCTGCTCTGCAGTCTTTATGGAGTCTGCAGTTTCGTCGGTGGTTTCACTGGGAATTGGGAACACAGCACGCGAATTGTTGATGGTGTAGTGGCGCATCTGCTCATCGGAGCGGAAACTCGTGCCCTCAACTTCTTTATCGGGAGTTTTGATGTGGGAAAAGACGTTGGAATAGAACTCGTGCTTGCTCATATCCCAATAAAGGAGTTGCGAGTCAAACACTGTGCCGTCCATATTCCACACTTTCACGCGTCCGCGCAGCTCCCACAGGTTTTGGTTGTACCA
This sequence comes from Bacteroidaceae bacterium, assembly GCA_017618515.1. Next base: position 1,127 of record JAFZUB010000050.1, on the reverse strand, counting down.
GTAGGCAGTGTCGGCCGTTACAAACATCTCGATATGAAACTGCTGGTTGAAGCGCTCCAGCAGCAGACCCTTGGGGAAGGAATGGCGTGGGGGATTGGTGCGATCATAGATGCGCCACTCTTCGGCAATCACCTTGTAGCGCAGAAGTCCTGAGTCGGAAATCAACTTGCTCACGCCGTAGGACGTCATCACTGACGTGGAGTCTCTTTGTCTTATGGCGTTGGCCGAGGGTGGCTTGCTGTCACCGCAAGCAGTGAAGGCAAAGGCGGCTGTTACGCAAAATATAATAAGGAGTTTCCTCATGGCGCATGTCGCTATCTCACCTTCCACTTTTCAAACCAGCGTGCACTGAATGTGATGCCCACGCAGAGGCGCAGATAGTCCTCTTTGAGGGCTCCGGTGGTGGAGGCTTGCATGTGCTCCCACTGAGCCGACACATTCAAAACGGAATGGCTGGTGTATTTGTTTACTATTGGGAAGGCCGCTCCTGCGCTGACGAGGAAGGACTTGGGGCCTTTTTCGCCATTTATCTTGGCGTAGGGGGTGGAATATGCCACACCGGCGCGGTAGCAGATGTGGTCTCTCACCTTCAATCCGCGTGGATTGGGCACAAACTCTACACCGGCTGCAATGCGATGGCGGTCTTGGAAACTGTTCTTGGTGGCAACATATCTGGTGGTGCCGCCCTGCTCGCGCAGTTCGGGGAAACGGCATCTGCTCCATCTTTGCAGAGTGTAGTCGAGGCCCACAGTCCACTGATAGTCGTGGTTCCAACTCAAACCTACGCCTACGCATGTCGGCAGACGATAGGCATGGGCTATTGTCATTGTGTCGGCATTGCTGCCGGTGGCAGTGTTGCTCTGTGTGTTAATGAAGGTGGCCTTTTGACCGGTTAAGCGGCCGGGAGTGTATGTCACACCGGCAACGATACGGTCCTTCTTGGTCAGTTTCTTCTCTCCCTGAAGGCCAAAGTCGAAGCCTATGGTGTTTAGCCGTCCTTCGTAGGTGCGGGTATGGGTATTGATGCTTGCTTCGCTGTAGGTGACAGCAGATTTGTGGTTGTAGTCGCCCCATATGTACTTCACATTCGCACCTGCTGACAGTCCCTCCAGCGGTTGCCAGCCGAT
>JAFZUB010000049.1 GCA_017618515.1 Bacteroidaceae bacterium | reverse complement strand
TACCAACCCGCAGAACCTTGTCTACACTGAGGAGGACATACAGAAACTACACGCCCTCTACAAGCAGCGCCTCATAGCTGAGATAGAAAACGACGTAGAAATATCTCGCCATAATCTCCAACGATTAAAACAATTCCTTGCAAATGAATAACCCTAAAAACATTACAAATATGAAACACACAATCCTAACAATCGCACTGCTCGCAGCAATCCTTTGCAGCCACGCAACACCAATCGACGAAGCACCGTCCACTCCGCCCACCAACGTACTTAACGCCATCGAAAGAATCGAGAATGCATACGGCATCAAAGCCCAGAGGTCCATCACCGAAAAGCGTAGTGGCGTTGACAACGCCATAGAGTCCGTAGTCATCATCTTTCCCTTTGAGTGCCCCAATGGCCTGGGCATAATGGCGGACACAAAAGAAGCCTTCATAAAGGACAAGGACCTCGCCTTCCAGTTTGGAGTCTATGAGCCAGGGGAAGGAACCAACTTTCACACCTATACTGGCGACAAGCCCAACGAGTACATTATAACGCGCGAGAGCCTTAACCAAGGTTTCTACTACATCAACGTCAAGAACAACGACAACCCCACGCTACGCGACTTCTGCGGCGTACAGTGGCAGGCATTCGGTGACAAGGTGAAAGGCAAAATATTCCTCATCACATCACTGCGCCCCGACCTCGTAGAGAAAAACGCTGAGAAGACAGATCCCTTCAAGATGTTTTTCGACAATAACGGCATTACATCGGTTCTCCCCAACGATTACGGTGTTGATAGCTGCCTCGTCAGCGACATAACCGAAAAACTATCATTGCTCCCCAACAAACGAATCAAAAGCTTCACAGTAGGAACAAATCTCAATGACTACTTTTCCTCTAACTATGCAGGCAGCGTAAATGGCAAACTTGAGCGTCAGCTCCATGCCCACAAGCAGTTACTGGAAATGCAGCAAGAACAGATCAATACCTTGCAGCAACAGTACAAAGACAATGTTCACAATCCCGGTGAGCGCCGCCATATCAATAAGCGCCTGCGCAAACTGCACAAACAGATGCAGAAAACATCCGATGAAATGCAGAAGCTGATAAAGAAGATAAAATAAAAGAATAAATCTTTTTTCATACGAATTGGTATTGAACATGCATGACTAGCAACCCTCCGGCCTGCGCTGTGAAGCGCGGGCCGGAGTTTTTGTTGCGTGCTGAAATAGAAAAACAGCGAGAAGACGCAGACAAATAGCCATCTCATGAAGAAAAAACGCGCGAAGACTGAAACGCGATGCCCATGAAAATCAAAACTGATGCCCACGAAAACCAAATGCGATGGGCATCAAATTTTCCTCCGCTCGGGTTTTGTTTTCATCCGCTCGGTTTTTTTTCATTTCCCCTCGCTATTTTTTTATTTTTGCTCGTACTATTTTGAGTTCTTCACAATATTAAATAATGTTTGCACGAACAAATATTTTTCGCGCACGCGCATAATTTCGCCCTGATAGCACCCAAATTCCATGAAAATGTTTTAATTTTGCAGATTGAACACATTATTTCGCAAGGCATAACTCAAATGAACATCATAATCGTTGGCGCAACATCGGGAATCGGCAAAGCCCTCTTTGAGAAGTACGCAAGAGAGGGCCACCATGTAGCCATCATCGGCAGGCGCAAGCATCTGCTTGACGAACTGGTGGCACAATTTCCCAACAATGCTACGGCAAAGGTGGCCGACGTGACCAAGCAGGACGAGATTGGGACTGCCATCCGCGAGCTGTGGGCTGAGATGCAGGAGGTAGACATAGCCATCGTCTGCGCCGGCACAGGACAGATCAACCGCGAGCTTGACTACGCCAAGGAGCAGCCTACCCTTGACACTAACGTCATGGGATGGACTTTCGTAATTGATATGCTCTACGGCTTGCTCGACAAGCAGGGCAAGGGCCAGTTGGCCAGCATTTCCTCCGTAGGCGGACTGCGCGGTGAAGCTCTGGCTCCAGCGTACACCGCCACCAAGGCCTTTCAGATCAACTATCTGGAGGCACTGCGCAAGAAAGCATACAAGGATGGCAACAAAATCCACATCACCGATGTGCGTCCAGGCTTTGTGGACACAGCCATGGCGCAGGGTGACGGCCTATTCTGGGTGATGCCCGTAGACAAAGTCGCCAACCAGATTTACAAAGCCATCCGCAAAGGCAAAGGCAAGGTCTATGTCACAAAACGCTGGCGAGTGATTGCCATACTATACAAGGCTCTGCCGTTTACATTATTCAAGAAGATATAAATGAAAAGATACATCACAACTATACTGACGCTGCTGCTGATAGGAAGCTGTGCGCTCGCCCAATGGGCCGACCCCGCCAAATTTACCGTCAGCCATAAGGTGGTAGATGACAAAGAGATTGTCATCACATTCAAAGGAAAGATTGAGCAGGGCTGGCACGTATATTCCACTGACGTGGGCAATGCAGGCCCCACTGCCGCTACCTTTAATATCGACAAGTCGAAGGGCCTGAAGCCCATCGGCAAACTGAGCGCTGTGGGCCAGCCCATAAGGAAATTCGACCCGCTCTTTAATGCCGAGCTTAGCTACTTTGAAAACAGCTGCACGTTCGTGCAACGCCTCGCCATTACCGAGCCGGAATACAGTATGGAGGGCTATCTGGAGTATGGCGCCTGCAACGACCGCAACTGCATGCCACCTACAAGTGTGGAAGTGGAGTTTAGTGGTTCTATCGCATCCACTGATAATACAGCCTCGGCTGATAATGCCGAACCAGAGACCCCATCGCCGCTCCCCCTAGAGGAGGAGAGCAATGTGTCAGGAGATACAGCGACTACCCTTCCCCTTCAAGAAGAAGTTGTAGAGGCTTCTGACTCCGCCCTCTGGGCCAGTCGTGTGGAAGAAATTAAGGCTATGAGCGAAGAGGCCGGTGATTCACCGAACCTCAAATCCCAAACCTCAAACCTCAAATCTCTCTGGTGGCTCTTCCTCATGGGATTCGTCGGCGGCCTGATTGCTGTGCTCACCCCCTGCGTATGGCCAATTATCCCCATGACGGTGAGCTTCTTCCTCAAGCGCAGCGAGAATAAGAAGCGCGGCATAAAGGATGCCCTCATCTACGGCGTCAGTATCATCGTGATATACATGGCACTGGGCGCAGTAGCTACGCTGCTGTTTGGTGCCAATGCTGCCAACGCGCTGTCCACCAACGCCGTGGTCAATATCTTCTTCGCGCTGCTACTGATAGTGTTCGGTCTCAGCTTCATGGGATTCTTTGAGCTGCAGCTGCCCTCATCGTGGAGCAACAAAGCTGACCGCAAGGCCGAGACTACCACCGGACTGATAAGCATCTTCATCATGGCGTTCACTCTGGCGCTGGTCAGCTTCTCGTGTACCGGCCCCATCATTGGCTTCATGCTGGTGGAGGTGAGCACTACAAACAATCTGCTGGGCCCGCTGGTATGCATGTTCGGCTTCGCCGTCGCGCTCGCCCTGCCCTTCACGCTGTTTGCCATGTTCCCCACCCTGCTGAAGAAGGCTCCCAAGAGCGGCAGTTGGATGAACACCCTAAAAGTGGTGCTGGGCTTCGTAGAGATAGCCTTCGCGCTGAAGTTTGTCAGCGTTGCCGACATGGCGTATGGCTGGCACCTGCTTAGCCGCGATATATTCATAGGTATATGGGTTGTGCTGGCAGTGCTGCTCGGCCTCTATTTGCTTGGAGTGCTACGACTGCCCATTGATGAGGGCGCAAAGCCTAAGCGCAATGTATTCAAGACAGTTCTTGCCGTAATCTGTTTCGCTTTTGCCGCATATATGGTGCCGGGTGTGCTGGGCAAACCGCTCAAAGCCATCAGTGCCTTCGCTCCGCCCATGCAGACACAGCATATCCGCCTTTTTGGCGAGGTGGTAGAGGCACAATTCACCAACTACGAGGAAGGTATGACTCGCGCCAAGGCTGAGGACAAGCCTGTGCTGCTGGACTTCACAGGCTATGGCTGCGTCAACTGTCGCGAGATGGAGATGAACGTATGGAACGACCCCGATGTGGCCAAGCGGCTGAGGGAGGACTTCGTGCTCGTCTCACTTTTCGTGGACGACAAGACCCCTCTACCGGAGCACATCAAGGTGGACGAATACGGACACACCACCACACTGCGCACCGTGGGCGACAAATGGAGCTACTTGCAGCGTAAACGTTTTGGCGCCAATGTGCAGCCGTTCTACGTGCTTTGCTCACCCGATGGCGAGCCTCTCGCCCCACCCTACAGCTACGATACCGATGTGGAGAAATTCCTGAAATTCCTCGACGGAGTTTTCAAATAAACTCAAGAAATAATAAACTTAAAAACTCAAATAACAATTATGGCACAACAAGAAGATGTTTTCAAGAAAATCGTCTCCCACTGTAAGGAGTACGGCTTTGTCTTTCCCTCCAGCGATATCTACGACGGCCTCGGCGCAGTGTATGACTACGGCCAGAACGGCGTAGAACTCAAGAACAATATAAAACAATATTGGTGGAAGAGCATGGTGCTGCTCCACGACAATATCGTGGGCATCGACGCAGCAGTATTTATGCACCCCACCGTATGGAAGGCCAGCGGCCATGTTGACGCATTCAACGACCCGCTTATTGACAACCGTGACTCTAAGAAACGCTATCGCGCCGATGTGCTGATAGAGGACCAGATTGCCAAGTACGAAGAAAAGATTGAGAAGGAAGTAGCCAAGGGTCGCAAGCGCTTTGGCGACGCCTTTGACGAAGCGCAGTTCGTCAGCACCAATGGCCGAGTGCTGGAGATTGCTGCCAAGCGCGATGCCCTACACGCCCGCTACGCCAAGGCCATGGAGGCGATGGACCTCGAGGAGCTGAAGCAGATTATCGTGGACGAAGAGATAGTATGCCCCATCAGTGGCACCCGCAACTGGACAGACGTGCGCCAGTTTAACCTTATGTTCAAGACCGAGATGGGCTCCACCGCCGATGGCGCTTCGACTATCTACCTGCGTCCTGAGACTGCCCAAGGTATCTTCGTGAATTACCTCAATGTGCAGAAAACGGGCCGCATGAAACTGCCGTTTGGCATCGCGCAGATAGGCAAGGCGTTCAGAAACGAGATAGTGGCGCGCCAGTTTATCTTCCGCATGAGGGAGTTTGAGCAGATGGAGATGCAGTTCTTCGTAAAACCCGGCACAGAGATGGAGTGGTTCAACACCTGGAAGCAGACGCGCATGGCTTGGCATCAGGCGCTCGGCTTTGGTGCAGAGAATTACCGCTTCCATGACCACGAGAAGCTAGCGCACTACGCCAATGCTGCCACGGATATCGAGTTCCGCATGCCGTTTGGCTTCAAGGAGGTGGAGGGCATTCACAGCCGCACCGACTTTGACCTCAAGCAGCACGCCAAATACTCGGGCAAGAAGATTGAATACTTCGACCCCGAGGACAACCAGAGCTTCACTCCCTATGTTATCGAGACATCCATCGGCGTGGACCGCATGTTCCTCAGCATCATGTGCCACGCCTACGAAGAAGAGCAGCTGGAAGGCGGTGATGTACGCACAGTGCTCCACCTGCCCGCAGCCCTGGCGCCTGTGAAGCTGGCTGTACTGCCGCTTGTAAAGAAGGACGGCCTACCTGAGAAAGCCCAGGAGATTATGCAGGAACTGAAGTTCCACTTCAACTGCAAGTACGAG
>JAFZUB010000048.1 GCA_017618515.1 Bacteroidaceae bacterium | reverse complement strand
GAGTGGCCGCGCCTTATGGAGCTTGCTCAGGAGATAGGCAAGGACCACCAGTTGGCGCAGGACCTCTGGAAGGAGGACATCCGCGAGTGCCGACTGCTGGCGGGACTGGTGCAGCCCGTCGAGACGTTCTATCCCGACATCGCGGACATCTGGGTGGACAGCATGCGCTACCCCGAGGAGGCACAATACACGGTGCTCAGCCTCATGCAGCATCTGCCCTACGCCTCCACCAAGGCCTTCGAGTGGATAGCCTCCGCCGATGACATGCACCAGCTGTGCGGCTACCTGCTGCTGGCACGCCTCTTCATGCGCGGCGACCCGCTGATGCGTCGTTCCGAGCTGGAGTATCTCGACCAGGCCGCCGCGGCCTTGCAGAGCCCCAGCCTCATGGTGCGCAAGGCAGCCCACGACTCCCTGCTCAAGTACGCCCTCACCGGCCCAGAGCAGGAGGCGCTAACTTCGAGCTTGCTCAGCAAGCGATAACTTCGCTAACTTCTTTAACTTCGAGCGGCAAAGCCGCGATAACTTCTTTAACTTCTAATTATCATCATGACCAAAGGAAAAGTAGATGCCCTCTTGGGCGTAGTCTTCGGCGACGAAGGCAAAGGAAAAGTAGTAGATTATTTCACCCCACAATATGATGTAGTGGCACGCTTCGCCGGTGGCCCCAATGCCGGCCACACCATCATCTTCGATGGCAAGAAGTTTGTGTTGCGCTCCATCCCCTCCGGCATCTTCGGAGAGCACACCCTCAACATTATCGGCAACGGCTGCGTCATCGCCCCCGACCTCTTCATGGCGGAGGCTCGCGAGCTGGAGGCAGCGGGCTATGATGTGAAGAGCAAGCTCCACATCTCCAAGCGTGCCCACCTCATACTGCCTACCCACCGCGCCCTCGACCGTGCCTACGAGGCAGCCAAGGGCAAGAACAAGATAGGCACCACGGGCAAGGGCATCGGCCCCACCTATAGCGACAAGGCCGCGCGCACCGGACTGCGTGTGGGCGATATCCTCGACAACTTCGCCGAGAAATATGCCGCTGCCAAGGAGCGCCACGAGCAGATACTGCGCCGCCTCGGCTACGAGTACGATATCACCGAGGAGGAGCGCCTCTGGCTCGAGGGAGTGGAGTATATGAAGCAGTATCCGCTCACCGACAGCGAGAACGAGATAAACCAGCTCCTTGCCGAAGGCAAGAGCGTCCTCGCCGAAGGCGCTCAGGGCACCATGCTCGACCTCGACCACGGCACCTATCCCATGGTGTCATCGTCTTCCACCACCACCGGCGGTGTGTGCACCGGCCTCGGAGTGGCGCCTTCCAAGATAGCCGATGTCTTTGGCATCTTCAAGGCCTACAGCACCCGTGTAGGCTCAGGCCCCTTCCCCGTGGAGCTGTTCGACGCCACCGGTGACCGCATCCGTGAGCTGGGCCACGAGTACGGTGCCGTCACGGGACGCAACCGTCGCTGCGGCTGGCTCGACCTTGTAGCGCTGAAGTATGCTGTGCAGGTCAACGGAGTCACCCAGCTCATCATGATGAAGAGCGATGTGCTCAGCGAGTTCCCCACCATCAAGGTGTGCACCGCATACAAGGTCAAGAGTCAATCCTCAATGCTCAATGCTCAATCCTCAACTGCGCAGCAGTCGCGAGAACTTGCATTTGCTGTCGGCGAAGCCGGTGCAAATCTTGCAAGCAAGTTCGAGAACGAAGTGTCAATGCTCAATGCTCAATCCTCAATGGTCAATGGTCAATGGTCAATCATAGACACCGTTCCCTACGACCTCAGCAGTTGTGAGGCCGTCTATGAGGAACTCCTCGGTTGGCAGACCGACCTTACGCAGATGACTAGCTACGAGCAGCTGCCTCAGACGCTGAAGGACTATATCGCCTTCATCGAGCGCTATATCGGAGTGCCCATCACCATCGTCAGTGTAGGGCCCGACCGCAATGCCACCATAGTTAGGAATTAATAACGAAAAAGACCACCCCTAGCCCCGAGACCACCCCTAGCCCCTCCTAGAGGAGGGGGAAAAGGAGGGGGAAAAGGAAACGAAAACGAAAAAACATCTTACATCAGACTTCAGCCATCAGCCATCTCTTGACTCTTGGCTCTAGACTCTTGACAATAATAAAAACATCTTACACTTGTGATTTCGGTTTTTGTTAAAAAATAAATCGTAAATTAATTAAATCGTCAAATAAAGTCAGGTTATGAAAAAGTCCATTTTCCTCTATTCTCTATTATCTATTATCTCTTCTCTGACCTTAGCGGTCAGCGCCTCCGTTGTGTTGCCAGGCTGGATGACCTCCAACATGGTGCTGCAGCAGCAGACCGTAGTGCACCTCAAGGCCACGGCCAAGAAGGGAGCCACAGTGAAAATAACCGCGTCGTGGGACAACCTGACCACCAAGGTGCAGGCCGACAAGCAGACGGGAGCCTTTGACTTCGACCTCCGTGTGCCCAGAGCTGGCGGCCCCTACACCCTTACGTTCGACGACGGTCAGCCCCTAGTCCTTTCCAACGTCATGGCTGGCGAGGTATGGTTCTGTAGCGGACAGTCCAATATGCAGATGCCCCTCCACAGCAACTGGGCCTCGGTGCAGAACTGGGAGCAGGAGGTGGCTAACGCCAATCATCCGATGGTGCGCCTCTTTCAGGTGGACCGCGTGGTGGCCCATACTCCGCAGACCGAGGTGCCGTATGGCCACACCAAGGGGTGGGCAGTCAGTGCCCCCGACATGGCAGAGGGCTTCTCCGCCGCCGCCTATTTCTTTGCCCGCGAGGTGTCCGACAAGCTGGGCGTCGCTGTGGGCGTAGTCAACAGCTCGTGGGGCGGCACCCCTGCCGAGAGCTGGGTCAGCCACGATAAGCTGCGCGGCGTGACAGGCTTCGAGGACTATCTCAAGCGAATAGAGGCAACCGACTACGATGACGCCAAGCTGGAGCAAGTCTTCCAGGAAGAGCATGCCGCATGGCAGAAGCGCGTCTTTGGCGACGATAAGGGACTGGTGGATGCCGATTACGGTCGTGCCGTGTGGGCTGCCGTCGATTTCGATGACAGCCAGTGGCAGCGGATGAGCCAGCCCGCCCGCTGGAGCAAGACAGAGCTGACCAACTGGGACGGCCTGGTATGGTTCCGCCGCACCATCGACATACCCGCCGACTGGGCGGGGAAAGACCTCAAGCTCTCACTTGGCGAGGTGGATGACAGCGATGTGACCTATTGGAACGGAGAGTTTGTGGGAGCCACCGATGGGTGGAACAAGAAGCGTCTCTACACCATCCCCGGGCGCCTGGTTAAGGCAGGCCGCAATGTGGTCACCGTGCGTGTTTACGACGCCAGTGGCGAGGGCGGCATCTCGGGACAGGCCGAGACACTGAAGGTGCAGAACGGCGCAGCGGAGCTGTCGCTGGCGGGCGAGTGGAGCTACCAGAAGAGCATGTCCGCCAATGAAATCCGCAGCAACAGGGAGGAGGAGCCCCGCGGTCCTGGCGACCCGTGGTTCCCCAGCAATCTATACAACTCTATGGTGTCGCCCTTCCTCGATATGCCCATCCGTGGTTTCCTGTGGTATCAGGGCTGTTCCAACGTAGGTCGTGCCACCCAGTATGAGAGCCTGTTTGAGACCCTCATCCTCGACTGGCAGGAGCGTTTCAACCGCAATGCCAAGGTGACGCCCTATCCCAAGCCCTCACCGCAGCAGGGTGAGCGCCGCCGTGGCTTCTTCGGTATGCAGGACAGCAAGGTGCTTCCTTTCTACTTCGTCCAGATAGCCAACTACCTTGCCCGCAAGGACGTGCAGCCCGAGTCGGAATGGGCAGCCCTCCGTGAGGCACAGCGCAAGGCGTTGCAGCTCGACGGTGTGGGTATGGCAGTGAATATCGACATAGGTGAGGCCAACGACATCCATCCCAGAAACAAGCAGGAGGTAGGTCGCCGTCTGGCGCTGTTGGCACTCAATCGCACCTACGGCAAGGAGTTGCCGTGCGCAGCCCCCGAGTTCTACCAGATGCGAGTGGAGGGCGGTCGTGCCCTGCTGAGCTTCCGTCCCGTGTGGGGCAGCGATGCTCTGGAGGACAACGACGATATCAAGGGATTCATCATGGCGGGCCCCGACCATAAGTGGCATGTGGCCAAGGCGCATACAGAGGGTGAGCGTTTCATGAGTCGCATCGTAGTGGAGTGTCCCGAGGTGTCTTACCCCATCGCTGTGCGCTATGCCTGGGCCGACAATCCCGAGTGCAATCTCAAGACAAAGTCCGGTCTGCCCGTAGGCCCCTTCCGCACCGACGATTGGTAATCAATGGTTAGCGGTTACTCTCAGCCTCTCCCTCTAAGATAGGGTGAGTCCCGCTTGCGGGGAGGGGGTATGATATAAGTAATTAAAGTTTAGCGAGTCCGCCCTGTTTTAAATGAAAAACAGGGTGGATTTCTTGTCAATACGAACATTTTGTTTACTTTTGCACTGAAATAACGATTAAGCAAAACAACAAAAACACTACCGATATGAAAAACTTTGCCAATAACACATTCTGGAGGCGGGCGGCCATGACGCTGCTGCTCGCGGTCATTACTACCACCGCGGCCTTGGCGGATTACTTTGTGCTCTTCAACCCTAACGGCGGCCAAAGTATGGGGCTGCCCGTCCGCCAGGTTTTCAGTGCGAATACGCCGCAGGCACTTATGCTGAATACGTACACGCGTGATGGCTATGACTTCGATGGTTGGAACACAGAAAAAGACGGCACTGGCACTTCCTATGCTGATGGACAGACAATAACAGCGACACACAATATTGTTCTATATGCTCAATGGAAACAAAGTAGTGGAACAGATGATACCATCAAATACTACATAGAATACGACCCTAACGGCGCCACAAAAAATGGAATACCTGCAATACCGATAAGAAAGTCGATTAATGGGGGGCAAGTTACCATACTGTATCCGTGTACATACTCTCGTAGCGGGTTCGACTTTATCGGCTGGAACACCGCTGCTGACGGTAGTGGCACGGCATACGCTGACCAACAAAGAGTCGTTTTCACATCTGACGTCACGCTTTATGCGCAATGGGACACGATATGTGGCCATTACAAATTAGATGAAAAAACAAATACATTAATTAATTC
>JAFZUB010000047.1 GCA_017618515.1 Bacteroidaceae bacterium | reverse complement strand
GCGCAGGGTGGAGAGGCCGTCATATAGCACGGAAATAGTGTACTCCTTCTGACTCTGCTCTATCGTAAGGAGGGCTTCGGTCAGAGGGGTGTTACGGAACTCGCGAGTAATCTGCGCTATCGCGCTACCATACAGCAGCGCGGATAGAATAAGCAATGCAAAGCGTCTCATTCTGCGTCCTCCGTAACTTCCTGTGCTTCAACAAAGATGGTATCTCTCTGGAGTGTCAGTTGCAACCCGTCGAACATATTCATTCCGTCGATGAAGTCGGAAAGCGGTGCATCGGGCTTCCACGTGAGGATGAATTTCATGGCCTTAGCCTCGTCGCTGTTGAAGCTGACTGCCTTGGTATAATGGGCTGAGACAACGGAGAGGATGCTGTCGAGGCGCACGTATTCAAAGCGGACAGGGTCAGGCGATTGACCATTGAGCATTGACGATTGAGCATTGAGAGTTGAGGATTGCTGGTCGTCGGCTGTTGGCCGCATGATCAGATGGATGGCGGCATAGGCGATGCCGGAAAGGAGTATCACGCCTGCAAACATCGCGGCGATCTTCAGTAAGCGGCGCGATGACCTGCTGGCATGGCTGGCTTTGCCGACGGGTGAATGTAGGGGCCTAAGCAGCTGTGCTGCCGTCTGCAGGTCGTCATAGTATTCTTTACACTCGGCACAGTGGCTCATGTGATTCTCGCATTCGGCCTTTATTTGCGGGTCAACTTCTCTATCAAAGAGGTCGGCCACGTTGTTTCTGAACTCTTTGCAATCCATAGTCTTCTATTTTTTATGGGTTTATTAGGAATAGAGGGCAAGCATCCCTCGTTTAATTTTCTCCATGCCGTAGGTGAAGCGCGATTTGGCAGTGTTGAGCGGTATGCCGAGGATGTCGGCTATCTCCTGGAAGCTCCTGTCCCCGTAGAACCGCAGTCGGATGACCTCTGCCTGCATGTCTGGAATTTATGTAAGCAAGTGGTTGATGCGGTGGAACTCCTGTTCGAAGTCATCATCCTCGGAGGCGATCGGTTCGGGGACGCTGTCAAGGGGAACGATGGGTGTGCGTTCGGCTTCACGCAGACGACTGACGCAGATATTTGCCAGTGCGCAATAGAGATATGCCGACAGATTCCTGATATCTGCATCGTCCTCGCCCAACCTCTTGTGAACATTTACAAACGCATCCTGTACGGCATCTTCCGCTTCGTCGAGACTCCCTAGCCGGTAGCAGGCGTATTGCAGCATTTTGTCCCGCTCAGCCACCATCAGGCGCTCCGTTTCATTGGCTCTATGATGTGTGATATGTAAGTTCATTTGCAGCCCTTTTTATTTATATGACGCAAAAGTGGCGAAAAAGACTTAAAAAACTTGTATTTTTGTGAGCGAAAAAAATTATTTGCTTGCGATAGATGGTTTTTTCGGAAAAATAATTGTAACTTCGCAGCGATATTGGCTTAGGTTGCTGAGGTTGCTTAATTGCTTAAAAGAACACGAATCACACGAATCTAACGGATATAAAACAAAAACCGAGAAAACCCTTTCTTTCAGGTAGAGACTGCGTCTAAAGGATGAATGTGTCTGTATGCTTCTCCTTATGAACGAGTTCACAGGCAAAGCCTACAGCCACACCATCCACCTCTGTGAGGTTACTACCTGAGCGAAAGAAAAACCTAGAAAAGTTAACTACCCCTTAACTGCTCCTACCTCTATCTACCTTTGTAATATGCAAAACGGCAATATCACCTACATAGCTCTACCACAGCAGGAGACGCATAGCCTGTCGTTCTACCTCGCAATGGAGGAGTATGTGGCGCAGCACCTCACGCAGGTGGAGGAGGCCTTCTTCCTCTGGCAGGTGGCTCCCACCGTCATCATAGGGCGCAACCAGGTGCTGGAGAACGAGGTGAACCTACCCTACTGCCGTGAGCACGGCATCGACATAGTGAGGCGCAAGAGCGGAGGCGGCGGCGTGTATGCCGACAAGGACAATGTGATGTTCAGCTTCGTGTGCTCGCGCCACCACGACATGACGACGCCCGAGGTGTTCAGCCACTACCTGCAACGCGTGGTGGACTTGCTGCGCTCGATGGGTGTGGAGGCATGCACCTCCGACCATAACGACATACTGATTGGCGACCGCAAGGTGAGCGGATGGGCTGTATATCAGATGCAGGAGCGCATCATTGTGCACGGCACGATGCTCTACGACACTAACATGGAGCACATGGTGGCGTCTATCACGCCGGGCACTGAGAAGCTGGCCCGCAAGGGCGTGGAGAGTGTGCGACAGCGCATCTGCCTGCTGAAGGACTTTATCGGCGACCGCGTCACGATTGAGCAGTTCAAGGCGTATGCCCGCGACTTCTTCTGCGGCGAGAAGGTGTTTACGCTGAGCGTAGAGGAGGTCGCAAAAATTGCTTAGGTTGCTTAAACGATAACGAAAACGATAACGAAAACCAAATACATTTGAAATTCAACATTAATTACCATATAATTTTACCATTAATTATCAAAAAAACCGTAAAAACCCTTTCGTTTAGGTAGAGACTACGTCTAACGGATGAAGTGTCTGTATGCTTCTCCTCATGAACGAGTTCACAGGCGAAGCTTGCATCCACCTCATCCACCTCTGCGAGGTTACTACCTAATCGAAAGAAAAACCGAGAAAACAAATACAATTGAAATTTGAAAATTGAGATTTGAGACTTATCACACACCCCTTCCCCACAAGTGGGACTCCCCCTAGCTTAGGGGGAGAAAGAAAGACTCTTGACTCTTGACCCTTGACTCTAGACGATTACTTACATCAGCCATCTGACATCAGCCATCTGACATCAGCCATCTGACATCTCTTGACCCTTGACTCTCGACACTAGACTTTTAAACTTAAAAAAAATAACACAATGGCAGAAAACAAAAAGACTTGTTTGTATGACAAGCACGTGGCTCTGGGAGCCATGATTAGCCCGTTCGGCGGCTTCGACATGCCGATACAGTACAGTAATATCAAGGATGAGCACCTCGCCGTAAGGCAGAAGGTGGGTATCTTCGAAGTGAGCCACATGGGCGAGGTGGAGATCACCGGCCCCGAGGCTGAGAAGTTTGTGCAGCATATCTTCACGAATGACGTGGCTGGCGCTGAGCCCGGCAAGATATTCTACGGTATGATGCTCTACCCCACCGGCGGCTGCGTGGACGACCTGCTGGTGTACTGTGAGGGCGACGGCAAGTTCTTCCTGGTGATCAATGCCGCTAACATCGACAAGGATGTGGCATGGATTGAGGAGCAGGCTAAGGACTTCAACGTGAAGGTGGACCACCAGAGCGACTACTACGGCCAGATTGCCGTGCAGGGCCCCGAGGCCGAGGCTAAGGTGGTTGAGGTGCTGGGTCTGGACGTGGCCGACCTGGTGTTCTACACTTTCAAGAAGATTGACGTGGACGGCGAGACGATTATCGCCAGCCGCACCGGCTACACGGGCGAGGACGGCTTCGAGATTTACGGCTCGCACAAGTATATTCAGGGCGCATGGGACAAGCTCATCGCTGCAGGCGTGACTCCGTGCGGTCTGGGCTGCCGCGACACACTGCGCTTTGAGGTGGGTCTGCCGCTCTACGGCGACGAGCTGAGCGCCGACATCTCTCCCATCATGGCCGGTCTGGGCATGTTTGCCAAGCTGGACAAGGAGGAGTTCATCGGCAAGGATGTGCTGGTGGAGCAGAAGGCTAACGGCGTGGCCAAGAAGCTGGTGGGCATCGCCCTGGCTGACGACGACAAGGCCATCCCACGCCACGGCTACGAAGTGGTGAACGCCAACGACGAGGTGATCGGCGAGGTGACCACGGGCTACCGCACCATCATGACCGACAAGTCGGTGTGCTTCGCACTCGTTGACGCTGCCTATATGAAGTTGGGCACTGAGCTGGCCGTGCGCATACATCGCAAGGTGCATCCGGGCGTTGTGGTGAAGAAGAGGTTTTATGATAAGAGCTACAAGAAGTAAAACGAAAAGGCCTACCCCCAGCCCCTCCCAAAAGGAGGGGAGCCACGATAACGAAAACGATAACAAAAACCTAAAAAACCCTTTTCAAGAGCTTAGCACTTTGTGCTGAAGTCGAGGCTATCGCCACGAGTCTGTCCGTAAGTAAACTTCCGTCATCCTCCTGCCGTAGCCACGCCACATCCTAACGGATTAAAAGCTCTTGAAAAGCAAAAACAAGAAAAACAATTCTTACATCAGACATCATACATCTTACATCTGACGAAGGTTGCCATCATCTCATTGGGAAAAACATAAAAAACATTTCATAGAGAAGAAAGAATAGTAGCCACGCCACATCCTAACGGATTAAAAGCTCTTGAAAAGAAAAAACATAGAAAAACATCTCTGATTTCACAATTTGACTAATGTCGAGCGCGAAGCGCGTTAACTTCAAGGAGCTGAAAGCTCCGATAACTTCGATAACTTCGAGCGAAGCGATAACTACTTAAATTAACTTATAAACAATAAAACAAATTTATTATGGCAAAAGTAATTGAAGGGCTCTACTACGCAGAGAGCCACGAGTATGTAAAGGTTGAAGGCGACTTCGGCTATGTTGGTATCACTGATTATGCTCAGGAGCAGCTGGGTAACGTGGTTTACGTTGACGCTCCCGAGGTGGACGACGAGGTAACTCAGGGCGAGGAGTTTGGCGCTGTAGAGAGCGTGAAGGCTGCCAGCGACCTGATCTCTCCCGTGTCGGGCACCGTGGTTGAGGTAAACGAGGAGCTGGCCGACAGCCCCGAGAAGATCAACGAGGATGCTTTCGGCAACTGGATCATCAAGGTGCAGCTGAGCGACAAGAGCGAGCTTGACAATCTGATGGACGCTGCTGCCTACAAGGAGCTGTGCGGCTAAAAAAAGACTGACGAGATGGCTTACAAGTATTTTCCTCACACCGAAGAGGATATCCAACAAATGCTTAAGGTGGCCGGCGTAAACACGCTGGCCGACCTTTATGCTGAGGTGCCCGAGGAGCTGAAGCTGAAGCGTGACTACAACATCCCGTCGGAGATGTCGGAGGTTGACATACGCAAGCACTTCCAGGCTCTGGGCGACAAGAACAAGCAGCTGGTATGCTTCGCCGGCGGCGGTGTGTATGACCACTACACGCCCTCGGTGATTGGCTACATCACCCAGCGCAGCGAGTTCCTGACAAGCTACACTCCCTACCAGGCTGAGATATCGCAGGGCACACTGCAGTATATCTTCGAGTACCAGACATTGATGGCTGACCTCACAGGCATGGACATCAGCAACGCCAGCATGTATGACGGTGCCACCGCTACCGCCGAGGCAATGATGATGGCCGTGGCCAACGCCAAGAAGAAGGACCAGGTGCTGGTGAGCGCAGCCCTCAACCCCGCCGTGATACGCGTGGTGGAGACTTATGCCAAATACCACGGCGTGACCATCAAGCTCATCCCCACCCTCAACGGCGCTACCGACAAGGCTGCCCTCGCAGCTGAGTTGGCAAAGGGCGAGAGTGCCGGTGTGATTATCGGCCAGCCCAACTACTACGGCAGTGTGGAAGACCTGACTGGCGTGGCCGACATGTGTCACGAGCAGAAGGCGCTGCTGGTCATCAACGCTCCCGCCAGCACTCTGGCCGCCCTGAAGACTCCGGGCGAATGGGGTGCCGACATCGCTGTGGGCGATGCCCAGTCGCTGGGTCTGCCGATGAGCTTCGGCGGTCCGTATCTCGGCTACTTCTGCGCCAAGGAGGCGCTGGTACGCAAGATGCCGGGCCGCATCGTGGGCGGCACCACCGACCACAACGGCAAGCGCACCTTTGTGCTGACGATGCAGGCTCGCGAGCAGCATATCCGCCGCCAGAAGGCTACCTCGAACATCTGCTCCAACCAGGGCATCATGACTCTGATGGTGACCATCTACATGTCGCTGATGGGCCCGCAGGGACTGAAGGAGGTGAACGAGCAGAGCTATGCCGGTGCGCACTACCTTTACGACGAGTTGCTGAAGACCGGCAAGTTCACACCCGCCTTTGAGGGACAGACGTTCTTCAACGAGTTTGTGGTGAAGACCTCGCTCGACGTGGACAAGCTGCAGCAGAAGCTGCTGGACAACGGCATCCTCGGCGGACTCAAGCCGGAGGGTGTGGACAACGCTATCATGTTTGCCGTGACGGAGCAGCGCTCCAAGGCTGAGATTGATAAACTTGTTGAACTGATTAAAGAAGCTTAAGACTATGAACAGCACATATTACGGAACTCTTATTTTTGAGCTCTCTAAGAAGGGACGCAAGGGCTACTCACTCCCTGCCAACGAGTTTAAGGGCTACTCCATCCCCGCCAGCATCAGCCGCCAGAGCGAGACGATGCTGCCCGAGGCTGACGAGCAGACAGTGGTGCGCCACTACACCAACATGAGCAACAATAACTTCGGTGTGGACACGGGTTTCTATCCCCTCGGCTCCTGCACCATGAAGTACAACCCCAAGATAAATGAAGAGAACGCCACCCACCCCGCTTTTGCAGGACTGCATCCGCTGGCTCCCACCAGCACCGTGCAGGGTGCGCTCGAGGTTTACTACAACACCCAGAAGATTCTCTCCGAGCTGGGCGGCATGAGCGAGTTTACACTCAATCCGTTTGCCGGCGCCCACGGTGAGCTGACGGGACTGATGGTTATACGCAACTACCACATGAAGCGCGGCGATGATAAGCGCACCAAGATTATCATCCCCGACTCTGCCCATGGCACCAACCCCGCTTCGGCCGCAGTGTGCGGACTGGAGGTGGTGGAGGTGAAGTCCACCGCTGACGGCACCGTTGACGTGGACGACCTCAAGCCGTTGCTGGGCGACGATGTGGCTGGCATGATGATGACCAACCCCAACACGCTGGGTATCTTCGAGACCAAGATTCCTGAGATTGCCAAGCTGGTGCATGAGTGCGGCGGTCTGATGTACTACGACGGAGCCAACCTCAACCCGCTGCTCGGCGTATGCCGTCCCGGTGACATGGGCTTCGACGTGATGCACATCAACCTGCACAAGACCTTCTCCACTCCTCACGGCGGTGGCGGTCCCGGCGCTGGTCCTATCGGTGTGAGAGCCGGACTGGAGGCCTACCTGCCCAACCCGCAGGTGAAGAAGGCAGCCGACGGCACCTTCTATGTCAACTACGACGAAGACAGCCTGGGCTGCATCAGCGGCTTCTTCGGCAACTACGCCGTGGTGCTCAGGGCCTACACCTTCCTGCTCAGCGCAGGCAAGGAGCAGTTTGCCAAGATGGGCTCGCTGGCTGTGCTCAACGCCAACTATATCACGGAAAGCCTGAAGGACTGCTACGAGCTGCCTATCCAGGGACTGTGCAAGCACGAGTTTGTGTTTAACGGTCTGATCGACAAGAGCCAGCATGTGACCACTCTCGACGTGGCCAAGCGTCTGCTCGACTACGGCTTCCATGCCCCGACCATCTACTTCCCGCTCCTCTTCCACGAGGCACTGATGATAGAGCCCACCGAGACGGAGAGCAAGGACACCATTGACGAGTTTATCAAGGTGATGAAGCAGATAGCCAAGGAGGCAGCTGAAGATCCCGAGATGGTGAAGACCGCTCCCCACAAGGCACCCATCACTCGTGTTGACGATGTGAAGGCCGTGAAGGAGCCCAAGCTGACTTACAAGGCTTACCTATAATATATATAAATAAGGTGTAGCAACATGCAACAAGCAGATTTGATTATCATCGGTGCAGGCCCCGGCGGCTACGAGACCGCGGTGAAGGCTGCGCATGCAGGACTGAAGACGGTGATTGCCGAGAAAGACAATCTCGGCGGCACCTGTCTCAATGTCGGCTGCATTCCCACCAAGTGCTTCTGCAAGAACGCAGAGCTTATCAGCGAACTGAAGGAGGCCGAGCTGCTGGGCGTCACTGCCAAATATTCTGCTGTGAATATGCAGCAGGTAGTGGCCCGCAAGAACGAGGTGGTCAACACTCTCGTCAGCGGCATAGAGGCACTGCTCAAGCACCCCAACATCATCCGTGCCAACGGCAAGGCAAAGTTTGTGGATGCCAAGACCATCGAGGTGGAGGGCGAGACATACACAGCGCCCAACATCATCATTGCCACCGGCAGTGTGACCAAGTTTCTGCCCATCCCGGGCAAGGACCTGCCCAAGGTGCTCACCTCCACGGAGATGCTCGACATCACTGAGGTGCCCAAGCGACTGGCAGTAATCGGTGGCGGCGTGATAGGCATGGAGTTTGCCTCCATCTTCAACGCCTTCGGCTCGGAGGTGACGGTGCTGGAGTACTGCAAGGAGATACTCCCCAACTTCGACGCCGACATAGCCAAGCGCCTCAAGGCATCGCTTAAGGGCAAGGGCATCAACATCATCAACAATGCTGCCGTCAACGGCATCAAGGATGAGGGCGACCACTACGCTGTCACCTATATGCTCAAGGACAAGGAGGAAAGCGTGGACACCGACATAGTGCTCATGGCCGTGGGCCGCGGTGCCAACACCGCTTCGCTCAACCTTGAGGATGTGGGCATCGAGATTGACCGCCGCGGCATCGTTACCGATGATGACTTCCGCACCAATGTGGAGGGTGTCTATGCTATCGGCGATGTCAACGGCAAGTGCCAGCTGGCCCATGCCGCCAGCTTCCAGGGACAGCATGTGCTCAATGTAATCCTCGGCAAGAAGGACAACATACGGCTCGACATCATGCCTGCCGCAGTGTTCACCAATCCCGAGGCAGCTACCGTAGGGCTCACCGCCGAGTACTGCAAGGAGAACGGCATCAATGCCAAGGCGCATAAGTCTTTCTTCCGCGCTAACGGTAAGGCGCTAGCCATGAACGAGAGCGACGGCATGGCGAAGATTCTCACCGACGAGAACGACGTCATCATCGGTTGCCACATGTATGGCCCCCACTCCGCCGACCTCATTCAGGAGATAGCTGCGCTGATGAACAAGAACGCCACCCTCTCCGAGCTGGCAGAGATAGTGCATGCCCACCCCACTCTCGGTGAGGTAATACTGAATGCAGCGCATGCGTAGGGGAAGACCCCCTCTTATCCCCCATGAAGGGGGAAGATATGACAGATTGCGAGTGCAGCAAATGGCTGTGCTCGCAGTTTTT
>JAFZUB010000046.1 GCA_017618515.1 Bacteroidaceae bacterium | reverse complement strand
TACAACGCCAATCCCTCCAGCATGAAAGCCGCGCTGGACAATTTCGCCCTCATGGCTACCCCCGAAGGCATGACCAAGATGCTCATCCTCGGCGAGATGCGTGAGCTCGGCGACGTGTCTGAGCAAGAGCACATCAATGTGATTGAGCATATAAAATCAATGGTCAATGTTCAATGTTCAACCCCAAAGGGGTCGCGAGCGGCTCGTCGGTTGTCGGCAAAGCCGGTTCCGACATTAAAGAGCCGCGAGAACGAAGTGTCAATGTTCAATGATCAATGTTCAATGGTCAATGGTCAATGTTCAATGTTCAATGGTCAATGTTCAATGTTCAATGAAATAAAGACTCACCTCATCGGTGCATACAATATAGATAATGTATTGGCAGCCGTGAGCGTAGGCGTGTACTTCGGCGTGGAGCCCGACCAGATATGTGCCGCCATCGAGGGCTATGTGCCCAGCAACAACCGTAGCGAGCTGCGCACCACCGACCGCAACCAGCTAATCGTGGATGCCTACAACGCCAATCCCTCCAGCATGAAAGCCGCGCTGGACAATTTCGCCCTCATGGCTACCCCCGAAGGCATGACCAAGATGCTCATCCTCGGCGAGATGCGTGAGCTCGGCGACGTGTCGGAGCAAGAGCACACCAATGTGATTGAACATATAAAATCAATGGTCAATGTTCAATGGTCAATGTTCAATGAAAACTCCGTCTGGCTCGTCGGCGAAAACTTCCAGCGCCTCAATCCTCCCTTCCGCACCTTCGCCAACGTGGAGGAGGTGAAAGCCCAACTGAAGGCCGCCCCCATCGACTCCCACCTTATATTAATAAAAGGCAGCAACGGCACCCACCTCTACGAACTCCCTGAATACCTATAAATGTAAAACTCTCCCTCTAAGATAGAGGGAGTACCGCGAAGCGGGGAGGGCGTATGACTCCGCATATTGATGGGGGAGGGTCTCCTATATTATCGGCAGCGACATTCCCTTAATCTTCCTGTAGAGGTCAAGGGCATACACATCTGTCATACCCGTGATATAGTCCAGCACACCAATCAGTCGTTCGTGTAGGTTAGGAGCGTTTATCTGATACTGGCTCGACACCCTGTCTATCAGTCGCTTCGAGTACGCCTTGTCGGGACTCAGTATCGCGTCGGTAAACAGCTCCAGCAGCGTGTCGATAATCTTGTAACCCGCAAGCTCCACATCCAGCACCTCGCGCGAACGATAGATATTCGTCAGCGAGAACTTAGCGCAGTTCGTAAAGGCATCGCGTATGCGGGGCTGGGCATGGCTTATCAGGCTGCCCTCCAGCTCACCGCGCAGTATCTTGTCTTCGTTGTCGGTAAACACTTTCACACACTCCTGCTCAATGGCGTTTATCACGCAAGAGCGCAGATAGATGATGCGCTCGTTGCGGTCCGTCACATCGGGATATGTGGTGTCTATCGTCTTGCGCTGATCGTCGTCCAGGAAGTTGAGCAGCAGCTCGCGTGTCTGCTCCGCGCTGATGATGTGCAGCTTATAGGCATCCTCAATATCCATTATCTGGTAGCAGATATCGTCGGCAGCCTCTACAAAGTAAGCCAGCGGATGGCGTGCGTAGCGCAGTTTGTATCCGTCGTTGCAGAAGTTGATGATGCCGAGGTGGTCGGCCACCTCGCGGAAGAAGGGCAGCTCGCTATAGAAGAACCCAAACTTGCTCTTCCCACCGCTCAGCAACGAGCTGTACGGATATTTCACTATCGAGGCCAGCGTGCTGTAGGTCATCACATAGCCGCCTGCGCGGCGTCCCTCATACTGGTGCGTCAGCAATCGGAAGGCATTGGCGTTGCCGTCATAGCGCGTTATGTCCTCCCATATTATTTCGGCTTTCTCCTCGCCAGCCTCGTCCTTTATCATCTTTTGCCACTGCGTGCCCTTGCCCTCGGAGAAGAATGTGGCTATCGCCTTCTCTCCCGAGTGCCCAAACGGCGGGTTGCCCAGGTCGTGCGCCAAACATGCTGCCGACACTATCGTGCCGAGCTCCGCAAACAGTCCGGGCGCTGCCTCGGGGTGTCGCTTCTTGAGTATGCCTGCTGCGTCGTTGCCCATAGAGCGACCTACGCTGGCCACCTCCAGACTGTGCGTCAGCCTGTTGTGCACAAACACACTTCCCGGCAGCGGAAAGACCTGCGTCTTGTTCTGCAGTCGGCGGAAAGGAGCGGAGAAAATCAGACGGTCATAGTCGCGCTGAAACTCCGAGCGGTGTTCTGTGAAATCGGTGTGCGAGTCGGGGCGCCCGAGGCGCTTGGAGGAGATGAGGCGTTGCCACTCCATAGGGGTCTGTAGTGTCATAATAGCATTATTGTAGTGCAAAAGTACGTTATTTTACCTTAAAAGATTAAAGACGATGCAAAGAAATTTGGCTTTGCGGCGATAAAGTTATAAATTTGTAGCACAAAAACCGTTTACTCACCCTTTACTTACACTATGAAGGTACAGATCATCAATCGTTCCAAGCATGCCTTGCCCTCCTACGCCACCCCCTTGAGTGCCGGCGTTGACCTGCGGGCTAATATCGACGAGCCCGTGGTGCTGCCCCCCTTGGGCCGCGCCCTTATCCCCACGGGTCTCTATATCGTCCTCCCCGAAGGATGGGAGGCCCAGGTCAGACCCCGCTCCGGCTTGGCTCTCAAGCAGGGCATCACCGTGCTCAACACTCCCGGCACCATCGATGCCGACTATCGCGGCGAGGTGGGCGTCATCCTCGTCAATCTCTCGGGCCTGGAGTTTGTTGTCAACGATGGTGAGCGCATAGCGCAGATGGTGTTCAATCAGTACGGTAAGGCCGACTTCGTAGAGGTGGAGACTCTCGACGAGACGGAGCGAGGCGCTGGCGGTTTCGGCCATACGGGCCTCTAAAACACTATATATAATGAATAAGGTTGTTGTCTTTCTCTGCACTCTGGCGCTCTGCCTCCCGCTCTTTGCAGGCGGCGATGATGCCGACCTCGTGCAGCGCCGCTACCAGCAGCTCTATCTCGAGGCCGTCTGTCAGCGTGAGGCGGGCAACCTCGTGGCGCAGTATCGGCTCCTCGAGCGTGCCCTCAAGATCAACCCCAATGGGGCGGAGGCGTGCTTCGACCTCGCCATGATGCAGAAGGACAGTGGCGACAAGGTGCTCTCTCTTCTCAAGCGTGCCCATGCCCTGAGTCCCGACAACAAAGACTATACCTACGAACTGGCGTTCTGCCTCCTCGAGCACTCCGACACCCTCGGCGTCGAACTCATGCGCACCCTGCTCAGCGACGAGGAGCGTCGCGACGATGTCTATGGCCAGCTATGCAACTACTACTCATGGCGCCAGGACTACGACGCCATCATCAACACCCTCAACCAGTGGGGCCGCATCAAGGGCGACGATGAGTTTATCTACAACCATAAACTCCACGCTGCCATGCAGTTTGGGCGGCTCGACGACGGCCTTCTGCTCACCGACACGCTGATGGCCCTCTTCCCCTCCAATGCGGTGCAGTATAAGATGGTGAAAGGCGAGATACTCCTCGGCCTCAATCGCGACGACGAGGCGCTGGCGCTCCATCACTCCCTCTCTCCCGAGGAGCTCACCACGCCCGGAGCGCAGATCATGCTTTATAAGTACGCTGTCAAGAATGGCAACAAAAGCCTCGAGCGGCAGCTCCTTAAGGACATCGTCATCAACTCCGACATGGCCATGCAGACTCGCGAGGCAGCCCTTGTACAGTATCTCGGTGCCCCTGCTGACAGCGACTATGCCGCCAAGCGTGACACCCTCCTCTCCATGCTCCTGCCGCTGCCGGAGGAAGACCCCGCCCTCTTCGTCACCATGATATCGCAGATGCAGAGCGAGGACAACGACTCGCTGCGCGTCCCCCTCTTCAATAAGCTCCTCGAAATCAATCCCGCCGACGAGTATTCGCGCATCAACCTCATGCAGCACGCCCTGCGCCACGACGACTACGAGGAGGTGCAGCGTCTGTGCACCGACGGACTCAAGGAAAACGCCACCCAGCCGCTCTTCTACTATTTCGGTGGCGCTGGACTGATGGTAGCCAAGAAATACGCCGAGGCACTCAGCCTCTTCGAGCGTGGACGCAACTATATCGACAACACCACCAACACCGAGCTCGTCTCCTCCTACTACGGCAGCTACGGCGACGCCCTCCATCAGCTCGGACGCAACAGCGAGGCCTATGCCATGTACGACTCTGCCCTCGTCTATAACAACGGCAACGAGATGTGTCTCAACAACTACGCCTACTTCCTTGCCCTCGACAATGAGCAGCTCGACAAGGCAGAGCGCATGAGCGCCTACACTGTAGAGACCAACCCCGACCAAGCCACCTTCCTCGACACATACGCTTGGATCCTCTTCCTCAAGGGCGACTATGAGAAAGCACGCGAGTATATCGACCGCGCCATCGCCAATATCGACGACCGCGCCGACGAAGACAACTCCAGCCTCTATGACCATGCCGGCGATATATACTACCATCTCGGCCTCACCGACGAAGCCGTCGACTTCTGGCGCCAGGCACAGACCATGGAGCCCGAGTCTGCCATCATAAAGAAAAAGGTAACCAACAAGAAATACTTTAAGGAATAGTCATATCTTACATCTCACACCATTATGAAAATCTCACTCTGTAGGACACTGCTCCTGATAGCCATCGTAGCCCTTGCCGCCACGGCGTGCAAAAGCACCAAAAATGTGACCACCACCACATCTGGTCCCACTCCGGGCTATAGCAACACCCCCAAAATCAACTATGCCAAGAAGGTGCTCTCCAATATCGCCGACACCAAGGTGCTCACCGCCAAGATGAAGGTCAACCTCGCCATGGGCGAGAAAAACGTGTCCCTCTCTGGCACCATGCGCATGAAGCGCGGCGATGTCATCCAGTTGTCTATGACCTTCCCCCTAGTGGGCGAGGTGTGCCGCATGGAGTTTACTGCCAACGAGGTGCTCATCGTTGACCGCATCAACTCGCGCTATGTGCGAGCCGGCTATGACCAGATAGACTTCCTGCGCTCTGCCAACCTTGACTTCAGCGCCCTCGAAGCCATCTTCTGGAATGAGATATTCTATCCCGGCAACAAGGTGATGGACCACCTCGATGAGTACACCATGTCATCAGCAGGCACCCACACACTGCTCAGCCTCACCACGGCGCCGAAGCTCGACTATGCCTTCCTCACCCTCACCGAGAGTGCGCTACTCGACCGCATCACCATCTCCTCCAAGAATGTTACCGACCGCAGCAACCTCGTGTGCTCCTACGGTGACTTCTCCAAGTTCGCCTCAGGCCGCTTCCCCACCCATATGCAACTCAACTTCGCAGGCGACAGGCAGAGCTACGGCCTCGATATCTCCCTCAACTCCCTCAACACCAATTCCGACTGGGCGACACGCACCACTCTCTCATCCAAATACACTCCCATGGATGTTGACCGCCTCTTTAAAAGCATGATACCATAATGCAAAATCTCAAATCTCCATTCTCAGTTCTCAAATTCTTGATAGTTGTCCTCCTCGCCTTCGCTGCGCCTTCCATGACTGTGGCGCAGACCAAGGGCAAGGCCAAGGTCACACAAGTCAAGAAGCCTACGGCTAAGGGCAAGGCCACCAAGTCGACGAAGAAAAAGACTACCACCAAGTCATCGACCAAGGCAGCCACGCCCAATGTCAACACCCTGCGCAGTCAGCGAGACGCCCTGCAGAAGAAAATCACCCAGTCAGAGGCGCAGCTTAACAAGACACGCAAGGATGTCAAGGTGCAACTCAGCAACCTCGCCGTCATCAATGCCCAGATCGACGAGCATCGACGCAATATAGGCAACATCCAGCACACTCTCGACACCGTCAACACCAATATCGGCAAGCTCGAGGGCGATATCACTTTGCTAGGAGAGCAGCTCAAGGACCGCCGTCGCAAGTACACGCGCTCCATGCTCTACCTCTACCAGAACCGCAAGTCCACCAACAAGATGCTCTTCCTCCTCTCGGCTACCGACTTCACCCAGATGGCACGCCGCTACAAGTATATGAAGGAGTACTCCAAGTATCAGCGCGTGCAGGGCGAGCTTGTCAAGCGCAAGCAGACAGAGCTGGAGACCGCCAAGGCCAAGCTCAGCGAAGAGCGCGAACGCCATACACAGCTCCTCGCCCAGGAGCAGAACGAGAACCGACAGCTCGCTGTCAAGCAGAGCGAACAGCAGGCCACCGTCAATACCCTGCAGAAGCAGCAGAAGAGCCTGCAGGCAGCCCTCGCCTCCGACCGCAAGGAGATGGCATCTCTCAACTCCAAGATAGACTACTACGTCAAGCTCGCCATCGAGCAAGAGCGCAAGCGCCGCGAAGAGGCAGAGCGCAAAGCCCGTGAGGCAGCAGAGCGCAAGGCTCGTGAGGCCGCTGCCGCCGCAGAGCGTAAGAAGCAGGAGGCTGCCACAGCTGCTAATGCTGCCAAGTCTGCTACTGCATCCTCTGCCACCGCCAAGCCCACCACTCCCAAGTCAACGGCTACAGCGCCCAAGCCCGCTGAGCCTGCGCCGCGCTATGTCCCCAACGATAAAGAGTATAAGCTCACCGCCGACTTCGCCTCCAACAAGGGGCGCTTCCCCATGCCCATCACCGGCTCCTACCTCATCTCCACCCACTACGGCAGCTACACCATGCCCGGCATGAATGTACGCCTCGACAGCAAGGGTATCAATGTCACCGGACAAGCCGGGGCACAGGCCCGCTGCATCTTCGATGGTGAGGTAACAGCCGTCTTCACCGTCAGCGGACTCAAGAATGTCATGGTGCGCCACGGCAGCTATATCTCCATCTATTGCAACCTGCGCAGCGTCTCCGTCAGCCAGGGACAGCGTGTGTCTGCCCGCCAGACACTCGGCGCTGTGGCTGCCGATGCCTCAGGCAAGCCCAACCTCCACTTCCAGCTCCGCAAAGAGTCTGCCACCCTCAATCCCGAGCAGTGGCTCGCCAGATAGTGCGATGTGGCCCCTCATGAGCAGAATCCCCACTCTAATTTTCACAAAGTCCACTCTGCGATAAGCAAAACCCCACTCTTAGAAAAATTAAAGCCGCTCTTATTTTCACGAGAGCGGCTTTAGTTTTCACGAGAACGGCTTTAGTTTACACGAGAGTAGATTTAGTTTTCACGAGCGCGACTTTAGTTTACACAAGAGTGCACCTAGTTTAGCTGCCGAGGCTCACAGGATTATTGGCTTAATGGCGAACTAGCCAATAAGGCTGACGTACGTTTCTATGGCCTGGGTAATCTCGTTGACGGAGATAAACTCATCGGCACGGTGTGAGCGCGATGACTCGCCGGGGCCGAGTTTTAGCGAGGGCCACGGCATGAGTGCCTGGTCGCTGAGCGTGGGTGAGCCGTAGGGCAGCATTCCCTTCTCGATACATTTTCTGACTATCGGGTGCACGATGTCGATGGACGAGGCCCCGAGGTGGGTGGAGCGTGCCTTGACATCTGCGTCGAGATGGGCTCTCAACCAGTTGAGCACCTCCTCATTGGTGTAGCAGTCGGTAGTGCGTATATCCACAGTGTATGTGCAGAGGTCGGGTATGCAGTTGTGTTGCGTGCCAGCCTGGATGATGGTGGTGGTCATCTTCATCTCTCCGAGCGTGGCAGACACCTTGGCAAAGCGGTAGTTGCGCAGCCACTCTATCTGCTCGATGGCTTTATAGATGGCGTTGACGCCCTCGTTGCGTGCCGCATGGCCTGCCATTCCCTTCACCGTGACATCAACCACCATCAGTCCTTTCTCCGCAATGGCAGGCTGCATGCCTGTTGGCTCGCCCACTATGGCGACGTCTATCTTGGGCAGGTGGTCACGGAGCATAGCGAAACCGTTGGCGCCAGTCACCTCTTCCTCTGCCGACACGGCGAAGACAAGGTTATAGCCCGTCTCCCCCTCTCTGAGTATGCGGAAGGCTTGCAGCAGGCTCACCAGTCCGCCACCGCAGTCGTTGCTGCCGAGTCCGTAGAGACGGTCGCCCTCCATGGTCGGCGTGAAGGGGTCGCGTGTCCAGCCGGCGCAGGGCCTCACGGTGTCAATGTGTGCGTTGAGCAACAGCGTCGGACGGTCTTCGCGCCACCGCTCTCCTTCGCATACTATATTGTTGCCAATCCTTTCATACACAATCCCTTTGTCTTTGAGGAAGGCGCACAGTGCATCAGCCGCGTCATTCTCTTCGCGGCTCATCGACGGAATGCTGATCAGTTGCTTCAGCAAATCCACCGCCTCGTTAGTGTACTTCGCAATGTCCATTCTGTTTAGTTTATAGTCAGTTATTAATTTGAGAAGTTATAGAAGTGAAGAAGTTATCGTTATGTTTCTATATCTCTAACTACTAACCTCTATCCTTTCCTCCCCCTTTAGGGGGATAAGAGGGGGTCTCCCTTATGCCAAAATACTCCATTATCGCCTTGTACTGATCTTGTGCAGTGCGACAGGTGTCCATCATGTAGCCATTAACATGTCCCCACTCGCGCAATCCGCGGTAATAGAACATCTTGATGTCATCGGTAATGATGAATGGCACAATGCCATTTGCCAGACACTCCTTGAACATCAGCAGTCGCCCTATTCTCCCGTTTCCGTCCTGGAAAGGGTGGATTCGCTCGAAGCATACATGAAAGTCTACGATATCTTCCAGTGTCTTTTGTTTCGTACGGTTATATCTGCTTACCAAAGCTTTCATCTTACGGTGTACCTCTTTTGGGGGACACGTCTCCTGTCCTCCCACCTCATTAGCGAGTCGTTTATATTCGCCTACGGCAAACCAGTCCTTTTGGCTGTCCGACGTGCCCATCTTCAGCATGAGGTGCAGTTGCTTGACGAAGTGCTCAGTCACAGGTTCTTCCGCATGCTCGATGATATAGTCAATTATGCGGAAGTGGTTGATAGTCTCTACTATATCGTCCACATTGACTGCCGCATCAGTGATACCAATAGTGTTAGTCTCAAATATATAGCGCGTCTGTTCGTGAGTCAGGCGGCTACCCTCTATATGGTTGGAGTTGTATGTCAGGTCAATCTGAGTACGATGGTATATGCCGCCTTTTAGTCGGGAAGACATCTGCTCTCGGAGCACAGCCAACAGAGGTGACACCTTCTTCTTCGCTGTTGCGCGTTTAGGCAGCCCGGCATCAGCGGGTATGTTCCATGTCTTGCCAGTGAGGAATGCACCATCTATCTTTCCGCAGGCACAGTAGTTGCGTGCGGTGCGTTCCGAGACACCATATTTCTCGGCATATTGCGTCACAGATATATACTCCATCGTCTTCTATCGGCAAGTTTTTCGTTCGTTTTCGCCTGCAAATATACTACTTTTTGCCGATATCGGCAAGTTTTTACCCCCGAATGAGTCCTTCCATCGGTGTCTGCATCACCTGTCCTATCGTGAGCCCCAGCTGTGTTGCTGCCTCGCGTATCACCTCTTGGTAGTAGTAGGCCACTGAGCCCACAAGTCCTACGGGCAAGTCGGGGCGCTGATAGCTCATCACGTTGCGAGTGAAGAAGGCGGTAAACGACTCCAAGGCCATAGTCCTCACTGACTCGTGGGCGAGGTTGCGCAGTATGAACGGCGACAGCGACGCCAACCATCTGTTGGGGAACGGCTGTCTGTATACCTTATCTATAATATCAGTGAGCGACATGCCCACTTCATCGAAGAAGGCCTCCGTTACCTCGCGCGGCATCTGATTCTTGAGAACATTGCCCACAAGTAGTTTGCCTAGATGGGCTCCGCTGCCCTCGTCGCCGAGAATATATCCCAGTGCTGGAATATTGGCCACTATCTTATGGCCGTTGTATAGGCATGAGTTGCTGCCCGTGCCGAGTATGCATGCTATGCCCTCGCGATCCTGACACAGTGCCCTGGCAGCGCCGAGCATATCGCTCTCCACATGCACCGCACACTCATTGCCAAACACGGCTCTTAGAGCCATCGCCACGCTCTCACTCTTCTCACCAGGAGTGCATCCTGCACCATAGAACCACAGGGCGTCCACACCGCTATCCGCTATCTTTTGCAGCGCTGAATCCTTCAGGTGGCACACCATCTCGTCAGCCGTCTGCATATACGGATTGAAGCCGCAGGTCTGTATCCTGCTCACGCACACGCCTTTGTCTACCAGAGCCCAGTCCGCTTTCGTACTCCCACTGTCGGTGATTAAAATCATTGGTTAGAGGTTAGGGGTTAACTGATGCAAATTTACGAAAACTTTTCTTCTTACATGCCAAATAACGTGCATCTAATTAGCGCTATCGCCAAAAAAGCACAAAATCCTTTGGCTGTGTACGAAAAAACACCTACTTTTGCACTCGCAATTGCAACACAGGGGTATTTTCCTGCAATTGGCATAGGTAGACTCGCTAGCTCAGTAGGTAGAGCACATCCCTTTTAAGGATGGGGTCTTGGGTTCGAACCCCAAGCGGGTCACAAAAGAGGCTTCGAGCCTCTTTTTTATTTATTATATTCGGCATTTTATCTTTTTTCTGTAACTTTGTAGGCGGAAAACAAAGTTAATCTTAACCTTAACATAAATAACAAACCTTATATATAATGGCAACAACACCTGAATTCCGCTATGCGCCCATGTTTCAGTTGGGCAAAGACGAGACTGAGTATTATCTGCTGACTAAAGACTATGTCAGTGTGGGTGATTTTGAGGGCAAGCCCATTCTTAAGATTGAGCCCGAGGCTCTCACGATGATGGCCAATGCTGCCTTCCGCGACGTG
>JAFZUB010000045.1 GCA_017618515.1 Bacteroidaceae bacterium | reverse complement strand
ATAGCGCCGACTACATCGGCTGCGGACCTTTCCGATTCACTGAGACGAAGCAAAACCTCGCCCCCACCCTCGGTCTTGATGGCTACCGCACTATTGTGCACCACCTCGACGAAGAGCTCATTCGTGTGCCAATTGTAGCCATCGGTGGCATCACAGTCGAAGACATCGACGCCATAATGGCTACCGGAGTAAGCGGTATAGCCCTATCGGGCACCATCCTGCAAGCCGAACACCCAGTCAGCGCGATGCAGGACATAGTAGTGAAAATGAACGACATAAATATATAATATGGATAAACTCATAATAGCGAACAAAGAATTTGGCTCACGTCTCTTCTTAGGCACGGGCAAGTTTGGTTCCAACGAGCTGATGACCGCCGCCATCGAGGCCAGCGGCACCGAAATGGTGACACTGGCTATGAAGCGCGTAGAACTCGGCGACGAGCAAGACGACTTCATGGCTCACATCAAGAATCCGCGTCTGCAGCTACTGCCCAACACAAGCGGAGTGCGCGATGCAGAGGAGGCTGTGTTTGCTGCACAAATGGCCAGGGAGGCCTTTCAGACACCGTGGCTGAAACTGGAGATACATCCTGATCCGCGCTATCTGCTCCCCGACTCGGTGGAGACGCTCAAGGCTACGGAGCAGCTAGTCAAGATGGGATTCATCGTGCTCCCCTATTGCCAGGCAGACCCCACGCTGTGCAAGCAACTGGCGGAGGCAGGAGCAGCGGCAGTGATGCCACTGGCAGCTCCTATCGGCACCAATCGCGGTCTGCGCACTCGCGATTTTCTGCAGATCATCATTGAGGAAGCCTCAGTGCCTGTGGTCATCGACGCTGGTCTGGGCGCTCCCAGTCATGCGGCCGAGGCAATGGAGATGGGCGCTGGCGCATGCCTCGTCAACACGGCTATCTCGGTGGCAGCCAATCCCGTTGAGATGGCCATCGCTTTTAAGGAAGCTGTAATAGCTGGCCGACGCGCCTATGAGGCAGGACTCGCTGTGGGCTCCGCCTCCTTTGAGGCTAAAGCCAGCTCTCCTCTAACCCAATTCCTAGCATAAGGACACATGTTCTCAGACCTTTTAGAAAATATAAGTTGGGACGAAACCACCCATCGCATCAATGCCAAGACCGATACAGACGTGCGCCGCGCCCTCAGCAAGGAGCGCTGCGACATAGAGGATTTCATGGCACTCATCTCGCCTGCTGCCGAACCCTATCTGGAGCAGATGGCACAGCAGTCTAAGCATTACACCGAGGAGCGCTTCGGCCGCACCGTGTCGATGTTCATTCCTCTATACATCACCAACAGCTGCACCAACAGCTGCATCTATTGCGCTTTCCATAGAGAGAATCCCATGGCTCGCGTCATACTTACCCCCGAGCAGATAGAGGACGAGTTCAAAGCCATCAAGCGCATTGCCCCCTTTGAGAATATACTGCTCGTCACCGGTGAGAATCCCGCCAAGGCCGGCGTGCCCTACCTCAGCAAGGCTGTGGAGATAGCCAAGCGCTATTTCAGCAATGTCAAGATAGAAGTGCAACCCCTCAGCGCCGAAGACTATCGCACCCTTGCCCGTTGCGGCATGAACGGGGTAATCTGCTTCCAAGAGACCTATCACCGCGCCAACTACAACATCTACCATCCGCGCGGCATGAAGTCGCGCTTTGAGTGGCGTGTCAACGGCTTCGACCGCATGGGGCAGGCGGGGGTGCACTCCATCGGCATGGGTGTGCTCATTGGTCTGGAGCAAGAATGGCGCACCGACATCACCATGATGGCGCACCATCTGAGCTATCTGCAGCGCAACTACTGGCGCACCCGCTATAGCATCAACTTCCCGCGCATGCGGCCTGCAGAAAACCAAGGCTTCCAGCCCAATTGCGTGATGAGCGACCGCCAATTGGCACAGGCCACCTTCGCCATGCGCATCTTCGACCACGATGTCGATATCTCCTACTCCACCCGCGAGCCAGCCTTCATACGCGACAACATGGCGGGACTGGGAGTCACCACTATGAGTGCCGACAGTCGCACTCAACCTGGAGGCTACTACACCTACCCCGAAGCGCTAGACCAATTCTCCGTCAACGACAACCGTAGCGCCGCTGAGATTCGTGATGCCCTGATGCGGCGCGGTGTGACGCCGGTCTGGAAAGATTGGGACGCAAGTTTCGACAACTATGAACATCATATTGCTCACTAAACCAGAGTTCTTCAGCGGAGAGGCCGAGATTATCAACGCACTATTCCGCAGCGGATTACCCATTCTCCATCTGCGCAAGCCCCACGCCACAGCAGAACAGTTGGATGCTCTCATCGCGAAGATAGACGCACAGTTCCGTGACCGTATAGTGATGCACAACCATGATCTCCACTCGTGCCACACCTTCGAGGAAGTGTGCGAGAAGAAAGAAAGGCTCTTGAAGAACAATGTTCAGTGTTCCTACCTCTTCCTCAGCCCTATCTTCGACAGCATATCCAAGCAAGGCTATCCTGCTGCCTTCACCGATGACGAGTTGCGCCGCGCACATAGCGACGGCATCATCGATGACAGAGTCATAGCCCTCGGGGGCATCACCCCCACCAACGCCCGCAAGGCTATTGCCCTAGGCTTCGGCGGTGTAGCAGTGCTCGGTGATATCTGGCAAAGCGCAGACCCCGTGTCACGCCTCAAGGAATACATAAAAATAGTATAAAGAAGCAATTTACAACGCTCGCTTCACAAATTGACACACAACAAACAGGCTCATTTGTAACATTATTATTACTTTTGCAGCGCAAAAAAGCAATTATACGCACACACACGATGAAAGTTCTTAAATTTGGAGGCACCTCGGTAGGTACCGTAGAAGGCATCCGTAACATAAAGACTATCATTGAGGCAGAACCCACGCCAGTGATTGTGGTTGTCTCTGCCCTCAAGACCGTCACCAACAATCTGGTCAAGGTCACCCGACTGGCCGTCAAAGGCGACGCAGGCTACACAGATCTGCTCCGCGACATCATTGATTCCCACAGCAGCTACATCGACACCATCATCGCTGACGACGTGGCACGCACAGCCTTGAAGCAACAGGTGGGCAGCCTGCTCGATGAATTGTCGAGCATCTTGCGCGGCGTCTACCTCATCAAGGATGTCACGCCCAAGACCGAGGACGCTATCCTCAGTTACGGCGAGCGCTGCAGCTCGCTGATAGTGCAGCAGTTCATCGACAACGCCACGCTCTACGACTCACGCCAGTTTCTCTTCACCAACAGCAAGCAAGACAAGGCCGTCGATTTTGCTGCTAGCAACAGTAAGATACAGGAAACATTCGCCAACGAGCGCGGCGTGGCCATAGTGCCCGGCTTTATTGCCAGCGACCTCCACACCGGCGACACCACTACCCTGGGACGCGGAGGCTCTGACTACACCGCAGCCATCATAGCTGCCGCCCTTGATGCAGATGTGTTGGAGATATGGACTGATGTGGACGGCTTCATGACCGCCGACCCCCACATCATTCCGTCCGCTTACACCATCGAGCGCCTCACTTACAGCGAAGCCACCGAGCTTTGCAACTTCGGCGCAAAGGTAATCTATCCCCCCACCATCTTCCCCGTCTGTGCCAAGAAGATACCTATCTATGTGAAGAACACCT